>NZ_CALFPF010000227.1 GCF_937919775.1 uncultured Gimesia sp. | reverse complement strand
TTTTGAATCGTGTGATCAGAGTTGATCTTCGAAATCGACAGGTTGAAATCGGTAAGTAAACAGGCCTGATCGTCTCTACCGTCTGAACTATTTGTGTGAGCACCCCGGCAATCCGTGCAGGGAAACTGACAGATTCCTCAATTTTTTCCCAAAGAGGGTCTTTTTCGTCGATGTGATGCAGAAAAACGCAGCTCAGACTAAATAAAAAACGCCGCGCAATTGTGATTGCGCGGCGTTCTTCAAATTAGCTCGTTATCTGAATGTCAGTTAATGAGCGTGTTTGTGGTCGTGGTCATGATCATGCACAGAAATTTCTCCGCTGTAGGATTTCCCGTCGATCTCCAGCACCAGCCGTGCAGTGGTCCCCTCTTCGTCTAACACTTCACCTAAAGTTTTCTCCTGAGTGCTGAACCGGGAGGACTGGCCTGCAGGATCAGTCGACTCGGGTGCAGCCGCCAGAGTAAACTGTGCTCCCTTGCCATCATGCTTGGCATTGATCAACACACTTTCCGCTTTGATGGGCACGCTCTTTTTCGCGGCGCTGTCCAGAATATAAATCGTGACAGAACCCGTTTTCTCATCATGCACCAGTTCCGCATGATAGGCCTCTTTTCCCAGTTCAATCAGCGAACCGTGATGCGGCCCCTCGCTGGGATGGTCGTGCCCGTGTTCGTCCATCGTCACATCTTCAGGAGCGGCTTCATCGAACGTTTTCGTCCCCTGCTCTGTTTTGTTCTCACAGCCAGCTAAGGAAAAGCTCACCACGCAGAGCGCCATTGTTAAGAGAGTTGCAAATCTGTTTTTCATCATTCAAATCCTTTTTCGAAATTATCATTCAGTTTTTTTTAAGACAACATTTCACAGTAAATCTGTACTATCACTTTCTCCACTAAGCGGGAGTCGAAACTTCTTCGTGTACTTCGATCAGCGGGATATCAATTGAACTCTGCGCGACAATTCTGGCTCCTTCTTTCCGACCAAAGCTCCAGAACAAAGCCGGCCGGATAAAGAATTCCAGAATCGTACTGCTGAGCAACCCGCCGATAATCACCGTCGCAACCGGATACAATATCTCTTTCCCGGCTTCCCCTTGAGACATCGCCAGCGGAACCAGCCCGATGCCCGATGTGAGTGCCGTCATCAGCACCGGTGCCAACCGTTCCTGACCGGCTCTGATTATCATTTCGCGGGTCCAGCCTTCCCCTTCATACTTCACGAGATGCAGATAATGATTCAACAGTAAGATTCCATTGCGGGATGCAATCCCCCCCAGCGAAATGAAGCCCACCATCGCTGCAATGGTCAGAGTCTGTCCGGTCACCACCAGTGCGATCACAGAACCAATAAAGGCCATCGGCAACGCCGCCATCACCTGCAATGAAAAATTAGCCGACCGGAACATCGTAAACAACACCAGAAATACTCCCAGCATCGAAACCAGAAAGAGTGCCGAGATCATCCGGGACGCAGACTGCTGATTCTCAAATTGACCGCTGTATTCCACAAAATAACCGGCTGGCATGGCAGCAATGATCGGTTTCTGTTTCTCCTGAATATCTTTCACGACATCAACCAGCCCGCGGCCCGACACATTACACTGCACGATGATTCGCTTTTGAACTTTCTCGCGGTTGATCGTGTTCGGCCCCGAAGAAGCGCTGATGTCGGCTACCGACGAGAGAGGCGTGGTGCCACCGTTGGGCAGATCAATCGAAAGTCGTTTCAATGCCTGCAGGTCTTCCCGATATTTCTCATCCATGCGAATCAACAGGTCGAACGTGCGCTGCCCCTGCAATACCTGGGAAACCACCAGTCCATTCATGGCCGTTTCAATATACTCATTCACATAAGCGGGGGTTAAGCCATACAGTTCCAGTTTGTCCCGGTTCAGTTTGATCTGAAGCTGGGGGATTTCGACCTGCGGTTCCACCAACACATCGGTAACACCGGGCACGGATTTCATGACCCCTTCCATTTTTTGGGCGGTGTTTCGCAGCACGGTGAGATCTTCGCCATAGATTTTGATCCCCACCTGCGCTTTGACCCCGGAAACCATGTGCGAAATCAAATGTGCCAGCGGCTGTTCGACCGAGATCACAATCCCCGGAATATCATCCATCGACGTGCGGATATCATCGAGAACGGTTTCACGACTGCGGCCCGAATCCGGATCAAACGAGATAATAAATTCCGAGATATTTACCCCCTCGGCGTGTTCGTCGAGTTCGGCGCGGCCCGTTCTGCGGGAGAAAGCGGAGACCCCTTCGATTTTTTTCAGACGATCCATCACCGTTTCTGAAATCTCGTTCGACTTTCGTAATGAGGTTCCCGGCGGTAAAACTACATTCAACTGTGCCACCCCTTCATTAAAGGGGGGCAGAAAGTCACGTTCGAGTTGCATGAGAAACAGAAACGCGACAAAAACGCTAGCGACGCCCACCAGTAACAGAGGTTTCGATAACCGAATGCTGAAACTGATGACATAACCGGCGCCCCATTTCAATAAACGCAGCAGAGGACCGTCCTGATGCGCCTGATGTTTTGACTCGGAATCAGGACTGACGGGTGAGCCGAATTTTTTACCCAGTAACCAGTAGGAAAGCACGGGCGTTAACGTGAGTGAAACAATGAGTGACGACAGGATCGAAACAATATAAGCCACTCCCAGCGGTGCAAACAGACGACCTTCCATGCCCGACAAAGCAAACAGCGGCAGGAACACCAGCACGACGATCACCGTACCAAACACAATCGAGTTACGGATTTCACAGCTCGCTTGAAACACGACCAGCAGGATCGGTTTCGGTTTTTCCACGTAACGATTTTCCTGAAGCCGTCGAAAAATATTTTCGACATCAACGATGGCATCGTCCACAAGTTCGCCAATCGCCACCGCCAGGCCTCCCAACGTCATCGTGTTGATCGAGAATCCAAAGATGGCGAAAATGATCGCCGTAATCGCGATCGAAAGCGGAATCGCCGTCAAAGTGATAAAGGTCGTTCGAAAATTCATCAGGAGCAGAAACAGAATAATCAATACCAGAATGCCGCCATCCATCAAGGCATCGATGACATTCTCAATCGACCGGTCGATGAAAGATTTCTGAGAATAAAGTTCCGGTTGAATGCGGATATCAGCGGGTAATGAGGGTTTGAGATCTTTGAGCGCCTGCAACACATCCAGGGTCACGCGTCGCGTATCTGCATCGGGTTGTTTGTTGACCGTCAGCACCACTGCCGACCCTCCGGAAAACGTTCCATCTTCCTGTTTGACGAATGCGGAACTGTCTCCACGTTTGACCTGGGCGCCTTCAATGACTTTTGCAACTTGTGAAAGCACGATCGGCCGGCCTTTGGGCGTGGTGATCACCACTTTTTCCAGATCTTCCAGTGTTTGAATTCGTCCCAGTGCGCGAACCAGAAATTCATTGGGCCCCTGTTCATCCAGATAACCGCCGGTGGCGTTCTGATTGCTCTGTTCGCAGGCCTGTCTGACATCGTGCAGCGTGATTCCAAATTTCACCAGTGCTTCCGGGTTGACGAGCACCTGAAACTGTTTTCGCCCGCCTCCCATCGTGAACACCTGCGACACACCGGGAATCGTCAACAGACGCTGGCGGACAACCCAGTCTGCTAACGTGCGGACTTCCAGCGGCGAGGTTTTATCATCCTCACTCCACATGCCCAACATCATGATCTGTCCCATGATTGATGAGATCGGCGCCAACTGTGGTTTCACGCCATCCGGCAGACGATCCGTGACGAGTTGCAAGCGTTCGTTAACGACTTGCCGATCGTTGTAGATGTCGGTCCCCCACTCAAATTCCACATAGATGATGGAAATACCGACCCCGGAAGAACTGCGTACGGCCTGCACGCCGGTCGCACCGTTCAACGTGGTCTCCAGTGGAAACGTAATCAAGGATTCCACTTCTTCCGGAGCCATGCCGGGCGCTTCGGTCATCACCACCACACGCGGACGATTCAAATTGGGAAAAACGTCGATGCCCATGCTGAACGCCTGCCAGGTTCCAAATCCGATCAGGAACAACGAGAACGCCAGCGTCAGATGTCGCTGTTTAAGGGCAAAACGAATAATGGCATTCAACATATTACTATTCCAGACAGTCGGCAGAGTTTCAAAATAGACAATGAGTGATCAGAGACGGTGTCGCATCCGCGGCACGATCAATGATTGTGCCCGGCATGCGGATCGACGCCGCCACCAGCTTTGTTTTTCAAAGCCATCTGCAGTTGATGTGCTCCGGCAAGGGCAATTTTGTCGCCCGGAAAAATGGAACCGTCATTTTGAATCACCGCCCATAACTGATCCTGGTACAGAATATGTACCGGGCGTCGGTCAAAGTGATCGCCGTTCTCTTGAAACACGAAATGTTCCGCCCCTTCGCTGGCAATGGCTTCCACGGGAAGGACGATCTGTTTGTCCCATGTCTCCACGGGAATTCGCAACTGCATCCGCTGCCCCGGCTTGAACAGCCACGCGATAAAACGGATTCCGTTTTTTCTGGTATTGTCATATTGAATCTGATTGGGCAGATCGACAAACACCGAAAAAGTTCTGACGTCGGTTTCGATCTGATTGTCCAGATAATCAATTTTGAGATTGTCGATCAGTTTCTTCGCTTTGTTATTCACTTCCCGAATGGCCTGTACGGGCCACTGATTTTCCATACAACGCGTGATTTCATCTGCTTCCTGCTCGAAGGCCTGACCTTTGAGATACAGTTCGCTGTAGTTCGCTAAAACGCACAGCGTATCTCCTGCCTGCACGAAATCACCTTTACTGACATTCAGCGATTGCACCACGAGCAGCGACTGCCGGGAGGTAACCGTCCGATCTTCCGATGCGGGAACCTCAGCCGAAATACGACGAATCTGCATGTTCGGTAATTGTACTTCACCAGAATCATCATGGATTTTCGGGACATAAATCTGGTGTTCTTTGATCAGATGCCGCGTATTATCGATCTGATCAACCTGCGATTCACTGAAACCATGCAATAACAGTGCTTCCCGTTGCGATTTTAAAATCGCTTCGAGTTTTTCTTTGGCGTATTCACGTTCCAACAGTACCTTGCCGGCGATTGCCCCTCGATTCGTGATATCCTGCAGCCGGAGGATTTCCTTATTTTCCACGTCGAGTTCCCCCCGTGTTTTCAGATAGGCGGCCTGTGCCTGCACGAGATCTTCATGGGTGAGACGCATTTTGAATAATTCCCGACCAGGCTGTACCGCTTCGCCGGCACTCACGTTGACGTTCATCACGATTCCCGTCATCGGCGCCACGATGCTGATTCTGGTTTTACCGGGACGTTCAACCACGATTGCGGGAATTGAAATCGTGCGCGTGAACGATTGCAGCTTGACCGGGATCAGCTTTTCTGAAGTCAGCCCGATATTTTTCCGGGCCTGAGCAGACAGTTCCAGCGAACTGGCTTCGTCGTGTCCAGCATGATCGTGATCATGATGCTCCTCATCGGCATGCGCGTCTGCAGGCTCCTTATTTTTTGTCTGCTTGTTTGCTGTTCCGTTTTTTTGAGTCCAGCCCTGGACCGCAGGCAGCCACTGCTCACGAGAACTCCAGGCCAGGAATCCCGCCGGGATCAGGATGACGCAAGTCAGAATCAGTTTCCAGTTTTGTTTCAGCATTGAATTATTCATCACGGGCCTCTAACCAGGCAGCGCATCTGCATATCAATAGTGCGCAAGGGGAATCGTAAGTTTCCGAGTCTGCTTTGTGGAATTTTGTGCTAAGAAAGCGATCGTGTCAGCACAAACGGAGCAGCGGAGTGACGATCAGAGAGCAGCGGCGCTTATAGCAGCCAGACTGTGGTTTGTGCCTGCGCGCGCACGCCCGGCACCGCATATGCTGAGAGGCAGTTGATCTGGAGCATCGCCTGGATATACTGTTTTTCCTGCGAGGAACACAGCAGATCCAAAGGGGGCAGCAGGTCCACCAGTTGAGGTGTGACCTCGAGAACTTTTACAGACGCTGATGTCAGATAGGAACAGCGTCCTTCCAGACAGGGTTCCGATTCCGGGTTGGCCGGAAGTTCTTCCGTCATCCCTGCGGAATGTGGATGATCTGCGGAATGGTCATGTCCGTGATGGGCGTGCTCTGCTGCATGTCCGCACAACGCAACCGGCTGGCAGGCATGAGGTTGTCCCGTATGACAATCGTGCGCATGATGCCACCCACAACCCAGCAAAGTGTGGGACAGCATGGAAAGCTGCATCAGAATGACTGTCAGACTTTGGTACATAAAAACCCTTGCAAATCGTAATAATTCCAGTGGAATCATGTCACTAAACAGAGAATGTGTCAAGATCTCTCTTTTTTATGCAAAACCGGGACCACAAAACACGTGCTTTCGAATATAGTTCGTAAGTCGTTCTTAAGCATTGTTTTAGAGAGAATAAATAAACACAGCACTCAACTGCGGCCTCGTTGATGTTGTTCTAATTTTGAATGCACTGTCATCAACCTGACTCTCAGAATTCTGAAATCGTTCGCTCCCTGAAGATTTCCAGGAGGGATAGACTTGTAAACCGGTTTAAAAAGAACGATCCTGAATGAACGAGCATTCAAACATTTTCACAATGAAAGGGAGTGATTTGTGTCTGCGACCTACCGTGTTTTAATTACTGATCGTGCCTGGCCGGATTGCGAGGTGGAACGCAAAGAATTAGCGCTCGTCGATGCCGAAATCATCGAAGCCCCGCCTGGCGCCGATGAACAGACACTCGTCAAATATGCCACCGGCGTCGATGCGATCGCCACATGTTGGGCGCCCGTGACCCAGGCCGTGATTGCCGCGGCCCCCGATTGTAAAACCATCGCGCGTCTGGGAATCGGATTGGATAATATCGATGTGAAATATGCCACTTCCCTCAAAATTCCGGTTACCAATGTTCCCGATTACTGCATCCCGGAAGTCGCCGATCATACGCTGGCGCTCATGCTGGCCAGCCTGCGAAACGTGGCTTTTTTTCATCATCAGACGAAACAGGGGATTTATAATCTGTCGGCGGCCCCATTACCTCGCAGGGTCAGTGCGCTGACGATGGGCGTGTTCGGTTTCGGCCTGACGGGACAGGCGGTCGTGCAGCGCGCCCGTGCGTTTGGAATGCACGTCATCGCCACAAATGCCTCCGGCAACGATTATGGCACGGGCACCACAATGGTGTCGTTTCAAGAACTACTCCAGCAAAGCGATGTTATTTCCATTCACGCGCCGCTGACAGAGGCCACGCATCATCAGTTTGATAAACACGCATTTTCACAGATGAAATCCACCGCTTTGATCATTAATACTTCCCGCGGAGGCCTGATTGATTTTGCTGCCTTGAAAGCGGCGATTAAAAATGAAACTATTGCCGGAGCCGCACTGGACGTATTTGACCCGGAACCCCCCGATCTGGCTGATCCGTTTTTCCAGGATGAACGGGTGATTGCGACCCCTCACGCTGCCTTCATTTCGAAAGAATCACTGGACGAACTTCGACAGCAGGCAGCCCGTCAGGTGGCAGATGTTCTCGTGGGGAGGAAAACCACTAACGTCGTAAACCCGGCAGTATTTGAATAATCAGTACCATCCGCATAAAGATGTAGAAAAATTGCATCACTGAATCAGTGAAACCCATGAGGACTGCTTTTGTATGAGCTAGGCTAAATGTAGCTGCCTTCTATATTTTAGCTTAAAAACAGTCTGAAAGGTTATTGATTCAGGTAAGAATGGATGGACCCCAATCGTCACTCTCCCCAATCTGAGTTGGAACAGAAGACGATCGCATCGCAGTCCGTTACGGATTCCGATTCGATTTGTCAGGCAGAGCGTACGCCCACGACACCCGTAAATGAAACTCCTCTTCCTGAGAAAGATTCTGATTTGATCTCTGCTGAAAACCTTCGAGTAGAAGAACTGCAATCAGAACTCCAGGAAAAAGAACTACTGGTGGCCACGCTCACAGAACGCCTGGAGATGGTTGCCGAAAAACTGGATCGCAGTCGGCACTCCCATGAAGTTTCAACAGCGACCGAGAATCTTCGATTAATGGAATTGGAAACGGAACTGCTGGAAAAAGAGCAGTTAATTGCCAATCTCAAACAACGCCTGACGCAAGTCGCAGAAGAACTGCAGCGCAGCCAGCGTACCAATGAGGAGTTGACCACTGCGGAAAATCTTCGTGTCCAGGAACTCGAAGCAGAACTGCAGGAAAAAGAACAGTTGGTCGTAATCCTTACGGAACGGCTGGAGCAGGTCGCCGAACAACTGGACCGCAGACATCGCACCGGCGCCGATCGCGGGATGACGATTTCCGGCGGTATTCCTCCCGAAGTCATCGAAGAACAACAGAAACTCTCACATGATCTGCAAGCGGTTCTGGAACAATGGCAGGGAATGGAAACAGAGAGTTCCCTGGCAAGAATCGAACTGCAGATCTCGGAACTCAAACGGATTGTTGAATCCGGTTTTGAAAATGGCGCGGTGGCCTCCAAACCGTCCAGTCTGGTCGAATATTTAGCATCACCAACTCTCCAGAGTTTCGCAGAAGAACCAGTCAGTCCGGAAGAAGCAGAACAGCCAGAGGAGCCATCCGTCAGCGCTCCTGCGCAGCACTCGTCCGACACTGGCTGGGAAGCAATGAAAGCGAAACTGCTTTCCGGTCAGGGGGTGAATGTCTCCAAAGACCTCGCCAAAAAATCAGCCATCACCCCGCCGCCCCGTCCACCAGAACCTGCACCAGGAAATTTCAGTGCAGAGCAGTCCGGTACTGGCGGCCGCAGCCTGGGCAGCTATAAACCCGCTTTACCAGCTGCGCCGGCTGAAGTCGATTATGAACAGGCAACACAAGATGAGTTGTTCCAGGCCATCCGAGAAAGAGATCAATACATCAGCCTGTTAATCAAACGGGTGCGCGAAGCAGAAACGGCGATCATCCCTGTGAACTGGGAGCAGCTGAATAATGCCCCTCAGGAACTGCTTGATAAATTACAGTCACTGCACCACGACCTCGAACATAACCTGGGTCTGGCGGAAGTGGAAATCTCGATCGAACGCGCCAGACTCTCGCGCACGGAATCAATGCTCCAGAATCGCGAAGCGCAAATTCGCAAGAAAGAAAAACAACTCGGGTTGAATCTGGAAAGATCCGAAGACGTGGTGGTGAAAGAACACGCGCTGGACGAGGATCGCAAAAAGAGCTGGCTCGGTTTTCT
>NZ_CALFPF010000226.1 GCF_937919775.1 uncultured Gimesia sp. | reverse complement strand
AGGCGTAAGCAGTCGCGTGAAGAGCATTTACCTTCTCTGGCGATCGTTCCCAAGTCGCTTATGTTTAACTGGATTCAGGAAGCGGCTAAATTTACTCCTTCACTGAGAACGGTCGAATACGCGGGGGGAGACCGCAGCAAGCTGATTGAACAATTGACTGAGTATGACCTGGTGTTAACAACCTACGGCACGATGCGTCGCGACATTAATCAGATTAAGGACATTCAGTTTGATTATGCTGTTCTCGATGAAGCGCAGATGATTAAGAACTCGGGGTCACAGGTCGCGAAAGCGTCACGCCTGCTTAAGGCGAAGCACAGGCTTGCCTTAAGTGGTACACCCGTCGAAAATCATTTGGGCGATCTTTGGTCGATCTTTGAGTTTTTGAATCCGGGAATGTTGGGACGCAGTTCTGTCTTTAAGGCATACACCAGTGATATCGAGGATAAAAATTCCCGAGTCATGCTGGGTAATGCTTTGCGTCCATTCATTTTGAGGCGGACCAAAGAGCAAGTTGCCAACGAGTTGCCTGAAAAGGTCGAGCAAACCTTGTATTGCGATATGGGTAAAGAGCAAACCCGGCTCTATGACGAACTCAGACAACACTACCGTGACTCAATTTTGGGTATGGTGGAAACAAAGGGGCTTGGTAAGACGAAAATACACGTGCTTGAGGCGCTGTTACGTCTAAGGCAGGCTGCATGCCATCCCGCTCTGCTTGAACGTGGTCGGGCTTTGGACGCTTCTGCTAAGATGGATGTTTTGATACCTCATCTGGAAGAGTTGATTGAAGAAGGCCACAAAGCACTTGTGTTCTCGCAATTTACCAGCATGCTGTCTATCGTGCAGGAACATCTGGATCAGAAAAATATTGTCTACGAATATCTGGATGGTCAAACCCGTGACCGGAAAGAACGCGTGGAGCGGTTTCAAACCGATAAAGACTGCGGCATTTTTCTCATCAGTTTGAAAGCCGGGGGGCTGGGGTTAAACCTGACTGCCGCCGATTATGTTTTCATCCTTGATCCCTGGTGGAACCCGGCTGTTGAAACACAGGCCATTGACCGGGCACATCGCGTAGGTCAAACCAAACGTGTCTTTGCCTACAAATTGATTTGCCGTAATACGGTCGAAGAAAAAATTACGGAACTGCAACAGCAGAAGCGAGAGTTGGCAGATGCGATTCTGGAAGAAAATCAGAGTGTTCTCAAGAATCTGTCGAGTGAAGATCTCGAACTCCTCTTGTCCTGAACCTGATTACTTTTCAGACGGTTTTTTCTCGGCCAGTCCTCGCGTGAATGCTTCGTAGGCTTCCCGGTATTCTTCGGGAACTGGCAGCCGACGGGGGCCGAGACTTTCATTCGTCTGCTTTCTGGTGCTTGTGCGCTCACGTCGCGCTGCACTGGATGCAGGCTTGAGAGATTTCAACATCTCTTCGAATTGACGTTTTCGAGCCAGAGATTCCGGGGTCTGTTGATTGGTGTCAGGGATTTGGAGCTGTTTTTGCAGGCGTTCCGAAAATTGTTTCATTTCGTCTTTCGTCCAGCCTAATTCGTTTAGCAATTCCTGATCGACCTCTTTCCGTTTGAGTTCATCTTTGATTCGTTTGAGTACCAGATTTGCAGCTTCTTTACCATATTCCAGATTGGCATCTTCCGCTTCCGGAAGATTGGGATTGTCCCCTGTACCGGCTGGTTGATCACCATCTGCAGCGGCTTCCCCTCCGTTGGTGGCACTGCTTCCTTGAGGATTATCTGACTTAGAGCCTGTGCTGGAACCTGTGCCTGACTTGGGTTGGCCTTTCCCCTGTCCTTGCGATGCCCCTCCCTTGCCTTTCGAGTCGGCGCCTTGTTTTTCGGCTCCTGATTTACTGTTCTGAGATGAACCTTCTCCCTGTTTTCCCTGACTTTTATTCTCGTTCATTGATTTTTCGGAACCAGATGGTTTTTCCTGGGAGCTCTGTTCCTGATTCCCCTTTTGGCCTGTGGAATCACCTTTACCGGGTTGTTTGCTGCCTGGCTGTCCCTGGTCGTTTTGCGAACTGTTACCGTTCTCTCCCTCCTGAGGACGTTTCGATTTTTGTTCGGTGGGACGATTTTCTCCTTTTGGCGGGGCGTTAGAACCATCGGCCTGATTTTCACTCTGCTTTTGATTATTCCCGTCTGATGGTTTCTGCTCCTTGGAAGAAGAGGGGTTTTGATTCGAATTCTCCGGTTTTCTCATCTCTTGTTGCGGCTTGTTTTCAGAGGATGAGTCAGGTTTTCCAGAAGCGCTATTCTGTTTTTTCGGCTGCCCGTTTTGTTGGGGTTTGGAATCAGAAGCCTCATTATTACCGGGTTTAACAGCGGGTTTGTCTTTGGGATCACGCTGAATGTCTTTACTGCTTTTTTCGGGATTCGCGTCAGGATCGTGATTCGGCGTGCCTTTTCCTTTGGTTTTTTCATCGGATTTCGTTTTCATAGCATCGACCGAGGGAGAAGTGGGCTCTTTTTTACCATCAGGAATCGGGCCGGTTTGCTTTTGATTCTTTTGCCCCGATTCTGCACCCTTCTCAGGCTGATCGGCCTTTGAAGATGGTTGTGGATTGGAGTTCTTGTTTTCTGAACCTCCGGGAGTCCCTTCAGGGGATTCGGAAGATTTTGAGGGAGATGCATTGGGCTCTTGCGAAGGTTTCGCCGATTTTTGTCCCTGCATGTTCTGGTCGGACGATTGATCCTGTGAATCAGACTTTTCGGACTCCGGTTGCTTTTGCTGCGAACCAGGCTCTGGTTGTTGCCCTTCCTTTTTCAGTTGTTCCAGAATTTTCTTGATTGCTTCCTGATCGTCATTGCCTTTACTATCCAGCCCTTTATTATCCCCTGATTTCTGCTGATTTTGCTCAGTCGACGGTTCTTCCGTTTTTTGGGGATTGCCGGACTCTGGTTGCTGTTTGTCCTTTTTGTCTTGCTGTTTCTGGTCTGTTCCCTCTTTGCTTTGATCGCTTTCTTTTGCTCCTTCACCAGATTTTCCCTTGTCGGCTTGATCTGGTTTTGGTTGCGAAGCGGGGGCACCGCCGGCCTGGGAGTCTTTACTCTCCCCCTTTTCGGATGGGTTTTTCTGGGCCGGATCTGGTTGCTGCTTTTCCTGCGCGGACTTTTGCTTTTGTTCCTGCAGTTGTTTTTTGGCTTCTTCTTTGGAGACGGGTTCTAAAATTTCAATCTTGATCTTCGGAGTATTCTTACGGTTTCCTGATGGCTGCATGTTATCACGGGCTTCAACCCAGAAAAATATGGTTTCTCCGGGAGTAAGTCTCAATGGTTCCAGTGAGAAATCATGATTCAGGCCCACACTCTTTTCTGCTCCTTCGAATATTGTTTTATCCAGAATGCGGATT
Organism: uncultured Gimesia sp.; assembly: GCF_937919775.1. Classification (GTDB taxonomy): domain Bacteria; phylum Planctomycetota; class Planctomycetia; order Planctomycetales; family Planctomycetaceae; genus Gimesia. The sequence goes on along the minus strand of NZ_CALFPF010000226.1, from coordinate 2,733 downwards.
TGATCTTTATCAACGCGCAGATTGAGATATCGGATTTGAAAGTCAGGATCTTCAGCGATGACAGAGATTGGAACGGTGCCGTTAGCCGGCATTTTCAAGTCCTGTTTGGGCGAAAGCAGCGTAATTTCGGGGGGTAAATCGGGCCGGATTACCAGTGGATAAACTGTGGGCGAGAGAGTCGTCTGACCTGCTTCGTTTCGGCATTTAATCTGATAAAAGTGGGGGAAACTGCCGTCGGCACGCAATTTCAATTTCCAGGATGCGGTAATCGCGTTCTGTTTGATCGTTTTCTCAACCTGGAATTCTTCCAGCAATGAAGTAGAATCTTCTTCATCCGAGAAGAGTACTTCAAAAGAAGTGATCGGCATATTTGTTGTAGCGTCGACGGTGACTTTGGTACCTTCCCAGGCATCAATGGCACCCCCGGGCTGTTCAACAGGTGAAAGCCCCATGTACTGAGGATACTCGTACCGAACTGAGTGAACGGTGGCAGATGGGGGTTGGATGACTTTTACCTGAAAATCTTCAGAAACCGCATCACCCGCTTCGATGTGATAAGTTAATTCCTGTCTGATGCCTCTCCCGTTAACGCCAACCATGATTCCCTGGTAGCGTTTTAGGGTGTCATCCATCGAACGCAATGCCACTGGTTCATCGACCCTGCCCTGGTCGCTGGATGTATAGAACAGCATGACCTTGTCGGGGACTTCTCCCCGCAAATCGACAATCACTTCCAGTTGGCTGCCGGAAAGGACTTCCGTATTGCCGGGGGTGACGGAATTGATTTGGGTTTGTGTGGCAAATTCTCTCTGGGGAGAAAACGACATGGCTGCCGAAAGTGAAGGCCAGATCTCTTTGGGAGAAAACAAAGCATAGAAGCACAAGAGTGCGACAACAACCAGCAGGCCGTAGGAAAGCCTCATTAACGGGCGGCGGTCGACGGCCAGATCAGTATCTGTTTTAGAAAGAGTGAGAGCGGCTTTCTTTTCCAGTGAATTGAGAATTGCAGGGTTGATAGGGCGATCAGATTCAGGAGCGAACCTTCCATCTCATCTGAAGTCTGCTCCAGAGCATGTGCAGAATAAAGCCGCGTCACTTTTTTGAAATAGGGAATCACGAGTTTCCAGACAGCCCAGCCAAGGCTGGCAAGCACAACACCTGCCAGCATTAACAGACGGGATGTATGACCAAATCCCCCTTTGATGAGCCAGTGATCGCAGAGGACGAAAATCAGCAGGTAGCCGAGAAAAATGGTCGAGATGCCTACGGCTGTTGTGAGCAGATCATTGGCCTTGATGTTTGAGCCGGTCTTGGAAATCTGATAATCCACATATTCATCGAACTTCGCATAATGCCCCGTTCGATTTTCTGCTGATTCGGTCGGTTTGGATGCCGTTGACATGAAATGCCCGTATCTAAAAAGAAACTTCTGCGTGTTCTCACGTACCCATTATAGGATGATCGACGCTGGCAATGGTATTAATGTTCCTGATTTTTTATCGGGATTCTTTTTTGCTGATTTTTTCCGCAGATTTGTAAACAAACCCTCAAAAGTTCTTAAACCAGACCTTTATATTTCCTTAAAAACCATTCTCCTGTGAGCAATGCCACGAATAATGTCAGGAAAAACCAGTTATCCCAGAGTGATATCCGTCTGTATCTTATCAGGTCATTGTTCCAGGATTTCTCCTTATTCATGCGGGTTAGAAAACTTTCCAGTTCTTCCGGCAGAAGCGATGTTCCCCCGGAGAGTGAAGAGATCGCTTCTAATAATGAATAATCGGCTGCCGGATTATCCAGTTCAAGGTCACGCGGATCGACAATGAATCTTGTAGTGGCGTCAAACCCAAGTGATGTTCCGTTTTTCTCTGCGTGCACGGTCACCCAATAATCGCCCGGTTCCGTTGTCTGGGAAAACGTCGTCGTAGCGGTCCCGCTGGCTGCCAATGATTCTACCTGACTGGACTTACCGGAAGGGCCTGTTACCTGAACTGTGAATTTGACGTCGGAAACGGGATGGTCCTCTGCATCTTTTGCTCCGAATTGAATGGGGACGCTGGCGCCTGGAGAAAGATTTCTGGGGTTAACACGTGCCCAGATGCTCTGGCCGGAATCATTTTCTTTATGAGCCAGCCAAAGTATTAGCTGTCGCCAGAATTGTTCATGTTCAGCCCGGTTGCCTGAGAGAAACCACTGAAATGTCGTATCACCGGCAAATGCCATCACCCGTGCACTTCCGACATCAGAGGCAAACAGTAAAGGGACTGCTTCACTTCCCGCTGATTGCGCCAGAATTTCGACGGTGTCGTATTTTTTTCTCAACCGATTCGCTCCTTTTAAGGGAGCCAGCGAGTTCCACTTCTGCTGATTGTCGATACCAGAATTATCGAGTTGCATAACATAACGTTTCAGCCCCAGCGGAGTCGGTATCATTTTGAGATCCTGGAAGAAATGCAGATCTTTCGCAATCGTGTTGCCCGTCTGCTTTTCACTGGGGCGCATCAGCACAGGAATGAACTTGTCCAGAGAGGTGTCCGCATAGCCGCCGGGACCGAAACTGTGATATCCGCCCGTCATCAACAGCCCGGCTCCCTGGTCGATGCGACCGGCAATCTGTTGGATGATCTGGGGCCCCAGAATATCTGCGGGAACATCTCCAATGATGAATACATCGTATTTTGACAGATCCCTGAGATCGGTACTTAATGGTTTATTGCCGCCCGAAAAACCATT
>NZ_CALFPF010000225.1 GCF_937919775.1 uncultured Gimesia sp. | reverse complement strand
TGGGCGATCTCTAAACAACATTTCGAAATAGTGATTGTTGCGTGATCAATGTTTTTTCATCGTTAAAACTTGAAATTATTAAAATGTGGGCTTTTGACTCAAATGGCAAGTGAATGGTATTACAAACAGGGTGATCAAGAACTGGGGCCACACACGTTTCGTGATCTCGCTGAAATGGTGCGTGAGGAGACGCTTACCGCTGATGTGCTTGTTCGTCCGGACATATCAACGGGCAGATGCAATTGTCGGCTATTTCACATGGCTCAGCGTGATCCTGCAACGCTTCCGCCGATCAATGCGGAAGTTGAAATTGCAGCTGCTGAAGATTTAGAGTCTTTTCGCAAGATTCGACTCTTCCTGGTTTTGCGATAGTCTTCTCCAAAATCAGCGATCTCTTGATTTTTTCGGACTAAAACGTGATCCGACCGCCTTCATCCGGTATCATGAGATCTGTCGACTGAGAGATTGATTTCAGTGGCACTGAATTTTATCCGTTTAACATATGACCGTCGCATCCTCTGTTCAACAAAGCCATATCTCTATGAAACAGATTTTAGCCCTGGATCTGCTGGCCTGCCTTCTGACCGGCAACCTGTCAGCAGCAGATAACAAAAATGCATCGGCAAAAACATCTCAAACCAGGCCGGCAACAGAGATAATCACTCATCCCAACATTGTGATCTTCCTCGCCGACGATCAGGGTTGGGGGGACCTGAGCTATAACGGAAATACAAATCTGCACACCCCCCATATCGATTCACTGGCAAAACAGGGCGTGAGGTTCAATCGCTTCTACGTCGGAGCTGTCTGTGCACCGACCCGCGCCGCATTCCTGACAGGCCGCTACCACGCCCGCACGGGAACCACCGGTGTCTCCACGGGACAGGAACGCTTCAATTCCGACGAATATACGATCGCGCGGGCCTTTAAAGCCGCCGGTTATGCCACGGGTGCCTTTGGCAAATGGCACAACGGCACACAGTACCCCAATCATCCCAATGCGCAAGGCTTTGATGAGTATTACGGCTTCACCTCCGGTCACTGGGGACACTACTTCAGTCCCATGCTGGATCACAATGGTACTTTTGTGAAAGGGAATGGCTACATCACCGACGACCTGACCGACAAAGCCATGGCCTTCATCGAACAGCAGGTTCACAAAAACAAACCTTTTTTCGCCTACATCCCCTACTGCACACCCCACTCTCCCATGCAGGTACCCGATCAATACTGGGATCGTTTCAAAGACAAACAACTCAATCTGCATCATCGTGAGCCTGAGAAAGAACAGCCCGATCACCTCCGTGCAGCGCTCGCCATGAGTGAGAATGTCGACTGGAATGTGGGCCGCGTGCTGGAAAAACTCAACAGTCTGGGAATTACGGACGATACGATCGTAATCTATTTCTCTGATAACGGGCCGAACGGAGTACGCTGGAATGGTGACATGAAAGGCAAAAAAGGATCACTCGATGAAGGTGGTGTCCGTTCTCCCTTCC
>NZ_CALFPF010000224.1 GCF_937919775.1 uncultured Gimesia sp. | reverse complement strand
TTACGGACTGTTTCCAGTCGCGAACTTAATATTCTCTAGTGCAATGATGTATCTACTTATTATGTGTAAAACGTAATTCTTCGTCGATGAAAATTTCCCCTTTTTCGCAAAATTTTTCAATATTTCTTTCACCCCGCTATAAGATAGCGAGGGCAGAACATCGTCCGCCTGGCCTGCCGGTTTTGATTTCCTCTGAATTAATACGGTTTCAGATCGGCTCTTTAAGCTTCATCGAACCAATCCGCATCCGCATTTAGCAACATTCCTTATAAATGCCTTCGCTAATGAAAAAAGAGGTGGCTGTTTCCAACCACCTCTCTCACTCAGGTAGAAAATCAACCCAAGCAGGCACGAATCATAACAAATTCGTCTCCCTTAAAAATCGCTTTCAGGATCAGCCAATAATTTGGCTGGTGGCACATTCGCGGCGATCTTGCCGAACGCCGTCAATAACTGCGACTGCATATCTGCAATCGTAGCGCCGCCGGGCGAGTCGATATAGATACCATTGCATGCTTTGGCAATTGCCTGCATCAAGGTTCGATCTGCGTCCGCACCTAAAGTCATGGTGTGCACGGTATAGCCCAGATTCGCTGCTTCCACAGCCTGCCAGAAGGCATACTGTTTGTAGGTATCATTGGTTGTATAGTCGGCATTCCCGTCATCGTCGAAGTCGGTCACGTCATCCCAGTTCCAGGTTCCCGGCATTGACCAGCCTGAGGGAGCACGGTTGGCGTTACCATCCGTCATCACGATGATCGTAGGCCGGGCGCCGGCACGACCATGAGACTCTAACAGTTCTTTTGCATCACGAATCCCATAACCCATGCCGGTATAGGGAGCATAATGAGAAGCCTGTTTGTGCCTCTGGATCGTATCAATATCGGTGTACCGGTTTGAGATCAACTCGTCTCCCAGGTTCACTGTTTCAGATACGCCGTCATCATTCAGAACCGATTCGACGCGTGAAGAGTCATCGTATGTGACGAGCCCGAGGTAATCGCCGAACTGTAATCCACCGAGGAACTCCGTGAATAACGTCACTCCCCCTTTCATCGCGTGGAACGGATAAATGGGAGCCCGCCACAAGTCTTCCGACTGATTATTTTTCTTACGTTGACCAATCAGATAGCCCATCAGAGTACGGTAACCGTATTTCTTACGGTAGCCATAGTTGTTGACGGTACTATTGGTCCGAACCCAATTGATGTAGTTTTTCCACAAACTTTTGTTCGTATAACCGGTCGGCTGACCATTCAAATTACCATAGTAATCCTTTCCTTCCTGTGGAAACGGATATTTCAGGTTCCCACTGGAATCGACTTCATCCAGCCCCAGGGCATAGAAGATCGTTTCGTTGTCATAGGAACTGTTATACGTTCCTTCAACCGAATTGATCAAACCATAACCGCCCGCCGGAAACTTCAGCTTGCCCGTATCTGAGTAGGTTGCGCCGGAGGCGACTAACGTGTTCCAGATATCATCCAGATTCTCTTCGACCGGTATTTTTCCTAAACGATTGGAAGACATCGCACTAAATTCACTGTCGTAACTCATTGAGCCTGAATAGTCGAGTACGATCACAATATCGCGTGCTTCAATGAAGGCGATTGCCGATGTCGTGACGGCAGCAGTTTTCTCGTTCATGAACCCGGCGAAAAACAACTTTAATTTGGAGTCAGGTTGTCCTTCCGTTGAATTATCCTTTCGCGCGATGACTTTGACAACGTTATAAGGTTTTGCAGCCTCGCCCCATTCCATGTGAAAGGTTCCCGAGCTGTCCTGATAACGTTTACCGAATTTGACATCCGTTTCCGGATCAATGTAAACGCCATTCAACCGCGCCACTTTTTCAGCCACCGCTTTGGCGGCTTCAACGGCGATGGAGTTCGCATCCTGCACTGCAGCCCCCACATTTTGCGATCCCTGAATGTTGTCAGCCGTTGTCTGTACTGAGTCGGTAATCTGCTGTGCCGCTGCCAGTGCAGCAGCCTCAACGGCATTTCGCATTCTGGTTTTGGTCATTGTGATCACAGCGATATCAATGCCAAATGCCAGGAATCCCATTGTCGCAATCAGAAACGGAACCGCCATCACCATGAACGCGCCGCGGCGACTGTGATCGCCCGACATGTTCCTTTTCTCAATCTTTGTACTTTGCACCTGTTTCATCTTTCCCCCTCATGCTCCCCTGAAGACAGAGTCTGATACTCTTAAAACGTGTTTGCTTAGTTGACGATCTTTGTCGTGCCATTATTCATAATCAAATCCCAGACAGGATCACCGGTCATTGGTTTGGCCATTGATCCTTCCAGATTCATGATGTCAGTCAGTGTCGAATTCGATGCCCCTTCGGGGATCTCAATGCCGAGTCGAAATAACCGATTCCGATTCGCAGGATCGCTCAAGTCAAAGTTTGTACCGGCGCTGGGTGGATTCGGCATTGGATCCAGTGGATTCCCGGATCCGTCATCAGCATGAGTAATGGTAACTGTCAGATTTGTTTCATCATTTTCAATCCCGGAAGCACGCAGAAAATTGCGGACATCAAGAATCACTTTGTCGTTTAACGTCATCCCGGCAGGCAATTGCAGTCCGGCATCCATCGAAGCCAATCGCCCCGACTGCGCCAAAGCCGCATCCATGACGGTTGAAGTGTGGACGGCACGGCGGACCGCAACCATCCCCAGAATCAACGCCAGAAAGACCGGGGCAATTAATGCAAACTCGACCGCGGCGACACCCCGACGGTTTTGAAATGCGATTCCTGATTTTGTTTTTTTCACTTGATTGACACGCATACGCTAACTCCTGCAAACGGTGGCTTACCTGAATCGGTCTATTTAATATTTCTGGAACGGCAGTTCCAGTGATTTATTCGTGACGCCTGACACTATGACCGGATAATATCAGAGAATCCTCTTTTGCTGCCGCTTCCGCAGCCTGCACAGGGTCAACAAAAAACGAACTCAATAGCCGAACATCTTTGTAAGGAACTTCCACGCGAACGAGAAACAACTGCGCTTTATCCGCATTTGCTAATTCAATATCGGGCAGGGCAGAGTAATTGATCTGTGAAACATCGGCCCCTGGTGTGTCGAACGTGCTGGCATTTTTCACCATGATCGTTGCCAGATTGGAATCGAAAACCTTATCCAGCAGTTGTTTGACTTTCGTCTCGACCTGAGCTGTGGTGACTTGCTCACAACGCCCTAATTTTGCCCCTTCCTGAGTCGCTTCCTGAATAATGTTCGTCACCATGTAGGCA
>NZ_CALFPF010000223.1 GCF_937919775.1 uncultured Gimesia sp. | reverse complement strand
GTCATTGATTGAGATATCCAATGAGACATTTAGTCACCTTGCACGATTTGGAATCGTCAGAGATTGTCGATATTTTCGCCCTGGTTCAGGAATTAAAAGAGAAACGGAACGCGGGAGAGCGTCCTCCATTATTGCAGGGACGGACGATGACTCAGGTGTTCGAAAAACCTTCCCTGCGCACACGACTCAGTTTTGAATCGGCGATGTGGGAACTGGGGGGCGGTGCCAGCTTTTTTTCCTGTAAAGAAGCGGGCCTTGATGGCCGCGAGTCGATTGAAGATGTCGCGCGGGTCATCGGCAGATATTCGGACGTCGTGACTCTGCGAACTTTCTCACACGAAATGATTGAACGGTTCGCAAAAAATTCTCAGGCCTGTGTGATCAATGCACTTTCGGATTTAAGTCATCCCTGTCAGGCGTTGACCGACCTTTATACGATTCAGGAAATCACCGGCGATCTGTCGCAGCAGAAAATCGTGTATGTCGGCGATGGGAATAATGTGGCATATTCACTCGCCAATGCGTGTGCGAAACTGGGGGTCAAATTTGTTGTCTCTTCTCCGGAAGGTTTTGAGTTGAAGCCGGAATTTGTGAAGTCATTAATGAAACACAAACCCGATACCCGGCTGGAACTCGAATCCGATCCGCAAAAAGCAGTCGTCGACGCCACCGTAATTTACACCGACGTCTGGGCCAGCATGGGACAGGAAGCGGAAACCGAAAAACGCAAGAAGATCTTCGCGGATTATCAGGTTAATTCCCGCCTGATGGCCGCCGCCGATCCCCAATGCCGGTTCATGCATTGCCTGCCTGCCAAACGTGGCCTCGAAGTCACCGATGAGGTGCTCGACAGCAAACACAGTATCGTGTTCGAGCAGGCCGAAAACCGGAAACACCTGGCGAAAGGCTTGCTCGTCTGGTTGTTGCAGCAATCATAATCATCTCTGATCAAAACAGTGCAAAACCCCGGTCACTCTTGCCGGGGTTTTCTTTTTTTCTGGTTCGTTCCCCTTGTTCACTGCGACACTTAGATTCGACGAAATAAATCTGCTTGACAATTTCACGAATTGTTCGACGAAGAAATCATCCCTGTTTTTACGTGGTTTTATTCGACTTGACGCTGCCGCGCCTTTCGAGAAACTGTTTTTTATGCGTCGCGCGCGTGAAATTGAAATCTCGTAGTTGTGCATCGATATTCACTGTCAATTTCCGCACTATAAAACTCCCTGGTTTGGCGCTGTTTGTTCTGAAAAGACTTCGATCTGCTTCTGAATGAGCACTTCTTTGCGTGCTGAAATATTCCCTGTTTTCATCCCCGTTAGTCTCGATTTCTGCACGAAACAGAGCAAAACATACCATGGTTGCGGCATTGCCGCGCATAAACTGCCAAAGTGGTTCCCGCTGTTCATGCTTGCTCGTAATCTGGATGGCAAAGCAAAACAGACGCTGAGTTAAAATCGGGACGATCCTTGTGAAGTGATTCAACCATTCGGAATGAAAGTGGAAACGCTGCATGATTGTTCTGACTGATAAAAACTGGTGACAATGGTCGGACGATTCCCTGCAACCACAACAGAGAACCGTTCCCTTCGCATTTTACCCGATATGACTCACCTGACATGACCTGAAAATCCGGCAGTCGTCTGCGTTCATAAATCAGCAAATCATGCTCACTTGTTAAACATGTCGCTGACGACATCTTTGTAAAAGACCGAGAACATCAGCCAGGCCATCAGCAGCGTCAGCAGCAGGTTCAACGACTGTCCGCACACATAGAGGATCAGCGGTTTGCCCCCTTTGAGAAATTTCGTCAGTTCGCGGAAGTTGGTTTCCAGTCCGATACTGATAAACGCCAGACAGAAAAACCAGCCGCGAAATACCGCGGAAGACTCTTTCACCATCGTCGGAACAATGATCTCGCCCCCTTCCATGAAAACATACAGCAGCGAGAATATGCCGGAAGCGATAATGAACCCGAGCACAAACTTGGGAAAGCGATACCAGATTTCCCAGGCATCCGGTTTAATGTTTGTTTCTTTGGTTTCCACGCAACTCACCCAGAAGACAGCAACGCCGAACGCGGTGACGCCAATCAGAATGTTCTGAATCATCTTGATCGTAATGGCGACCTGCTCGGCTTCCGGTCCCAGCATCGCACCGGAGGCAGCAACAGCACCGGTGGCATCAATCGTGCCCCCCATCCAGGCACCACCCAGAATCGGGCCAATGCCCAGCATCTTGATGACAGCCGGCATGGCGATCATCATGATCACGGTAAAACTGAGCGAGAGGCCTATCGCAAACGACAGTTCTTCTTTTTTGGCTTTACAGGCGGCCGCTGTCGCGATGGCGGCGGAAACACCACACACCGACATATCCGCCGAGATGACCATGTTCAACGAACGCGATTCCATTTTCAGGATCTTCTGCCCGAAGGCGTATGTACTGATCAGCACGATGGGCGTCACCACCCATGCGACATAAATGCCCGGCAGTCCCAAAACCAGCAGGCGGCTGAAGAGGACACTGGCGCCCATAATCACCAGCCCCGTTTTGATATAGAACTCTGTTTTCAAAGCGGGTTTGAGCCAGTTCGGCGTGCCGATGGTGTTGCTGATCACCAGACCGATCATCAGCGCCCAGAGCGCGTATTCCAGATTATAGTGTTTGACGACGACCTGCCCGGTCAGGATATAAGCCAGCGTCGCCAGCAGAAACACGCCCAGAAAACCGACGGCAAATTTCGAAACAGACTGTCCCATCACTTTAATGCCGATCGAGAAAGCGGCGAGGCTGATCAGGAACACCGCGCAGATCGGGAGAATCAGATCTTTTTTCTCGGGCGGGAAAATGGAATCAATGGGATTGTTTGACCAGGAACCCGGTTTGGACAGCCAGGGTTTCAGCGGGCTGTGTACGCTCAGTTTTTCACCGGCCGTTTTTGCTTCCGCCAGTTGCTCTGAAAAATTGTCAGGCAGGGTGAGGTAGAACGCCAGAAAACAGATCAGCAAAATTCCCCCACCGGTCCAGATGGCCCACCAGTCTTCCGCCGTTTTCATCTCAGACCACGTCGAACGACGAGGTGCTGCAACAACAATATCACTCTGCTCAGGTTCAGGAGTCGGCGCATTTTCAGGCATGGATCGCAATACTTTCTGAGCGGAATGGCGCTAGCCACCGGTTAAACTGGGATCACAATAAAAAAACAAGGTCAGGAAAAACGAAGCAGCTGCGTCTTTCTGAGCGGAACGGTGCTAGCCGCCGGTGTTGCAAGTTATTTTTACCGGTGGCTAGCGCCATGCCGCTCATGAAATGCGTACTGATCAATATCAAACGCTTTGTCACAGAACGGAACAGGTTCCGTTTCAAGTTCAGAACGATACCTTACAAAAAAAACAAGGAATCGAAAAGCGTTGATGCGAT
>NZ_CALFPF010000222.1 GCF_937919775.1 uncultured Gimesia sp. | reverse complement strand
TGACATGCTGATGAATCAGCCACCGGTTTCTAAGGATTCTTGATTTTAAATGCCCTGCTATATCACGCGAACTGCTTCTTACCTCCCCGGCCCCGCAGTAGAAAACGACGAAATCGAGCGGTTTATCGGATCACTTGATGGTGAAGCTGCAACGAAAGCGAAAATCTTATCGATGAATGGGATCGTGCGTCGTCATTACGCACAGGACCACTTACAACAAAAAACACATGATGTTTATGGACTAGGCTCCAGCGCCGCGCAGCAATGTCTGAGTGAGCACAAAGAAACTGATTCCGTCACTTATCTTGCTGCTGGAACCACTTACACACCACTTGCGGCTCCCGGATTTGCATCGATCCTGCATCATCGGTTACAAGCAGACGGTTACCTGAATTATCCCGTCGAGATCAGTTCTCACGCAGGAATCTGCTCATCGGCTGCCAATGCCATGGTTGCTGCGATCCGGTCGATCACTGCAGGCCATCATCGTACGGCACTTTGTGTCGGTGCAGAGCACGCATCAGAAATATTAAAGTCTAGTGTGATTCAACCGATCGACGATCGATCTGAACACGAAAATTTACGAAACAGCCGCTGGTTTATGTCAATTTTTTTACGGTTTATGCTTTCCGATGGTGCGGGTGCATTTCTGCTGCAGGATCGTCCGGACTCAGAAAGATTATCACTGCGAGTGAACTGGACCCACTCAATGTCGTTTGCTCATGAAGCCCCGTTATGCATGAAGTTGGAAGGCCGCACAGCTCTGCTTAGTCAAGATCTTTCTGTTTTATCGAGCTATCTGGTTCCGCTGGCAAGCAAATTCCTGGATATCGCCCTCGAAACACAGCGCGATTCTCTCGACTCGTATTCTAAAATATTACCCCATATGTCGTCCTATTTCTTTCGTCGTAAAATGGAACGTGTCATCGCATCTCATTCCAGTAATCCAAATAATCCGGTTCCCTATTGGTCCAATCTTGCAACCGCTGGAAATACCGGTTCTGCCAGCATCTACGTCATGTTGGATCAGTTCCTCAGACAGCATGAGCTTCTTGATGGCGACCGGATTTTGCTGTTTATTCCGGAGTCGGGACAATTCAATTTTGTGCTTGTCAGTCTGACGGTGGTGCTGCCATGACAGGCACAGGTCCAAGTCCAAAGATGAAAGCAACCCAGAAAAGACTTGCTATCATTGGTGGAGGAAGCAGTGGACTGATTTGTCTGAAGAATGCGCTCGAATCGCTCAATGAATGGGATATCGTCTGTTATGAGAAGTCCGATCGAATCACAGGGTGTTGGGGAGACCCCTATCCAGGCTTCGTCTCGACTTCCACCAAATACACCACGCAATTTTCCTGCTTTACTCCCTTTGATGCCAATGTGAAGCCGGATGGTGGCGCGAGTCGATCTGAGTTTTTTCGGAATGATGAATATGGTCAATATCTGGAGCAATTTGCAGAAACGTTCTCACTCCATGGTCATATCGCCACACAGCATCGTGTGGACAAGCTTTGTCGCGATGTCGATCGAGGTGCCTGGGAAATATCGATTACTAACCTGAAAGAAGAATATGCTGAATCAATCACAGAATATTTCGATTGTGTTATCCTCTGTACCGGCTTGACTGCTGAGCGCGTACAAATAGACTGCAAGATCAAGATATTGTCAATTTCCGAGCTGCATCATCCGGACGGGCTGGGGCACATCACTGATAATCGTATTGTGGTCATCGGTGGTGGAGAGTCTGCCGTTGATTATGCAAACCGTCTTTCGCGGCCCGAGCTGAATAATAAAGTCTTTTTGTCATTAAGGTCGGGGATTCGAGTCAGCCCCAGGTATCATCCTATTCGAGGAGTGCCATCGGACTTTTTGAGAAATCGATTGCTGCTGTCGATTCACGAAGACATTCGAAACTGGATCGGCCAACGATTCGTCGAAATGCGAATCCGCTACCAGGAAACATTTCGCCGATTGTTTCCTGGAAAAGATGTGGATGAGATATCGCCCATTGAAATAGATCAGAACGTGAGCCAGATCCGCAAAGAATGGGCTTATAAACTCACGAAAACGGCGAAATATGACTTGTTCAATATGTTTCATAACAAGAGTGATGATTTTTTAGACGCTGTTGCCGAAGGCAGAATTACCATTGTCGGACCTCCCATTGACAATCAGTTCACAGTGTTTCGCAATTATGATTCCGATCACGAAGAGCACATCGAGCCGTCTCTTGTTGTTCCGGCGGTGGGGTACCAGGGAAGACTGAGTGAATTGTCGGAAGGGCACCTTCAACTTTCGGACTTTTATCTGGGTTGCATACATACCACTTATCCGGATTTGTTCCTTGTCGGTTTCGCTCGCCCGATTATTGGAAACATCCCCTCCATCAGTGAGGTGCAGGCACGTTTTGTGTGCGGGTTAATTGCTGAAACGTTTCCTCGTCCTGCCAATATCGAGACACTGCATCGGGCAGATTCCCTCCGCAGGAAAGTCCGCTATAAGGAATTGAGATTAGAGTCAATTTACCCAGTGGAGATGTTTCCTTACTGCGACCAGTTATCCAGGTTGATGAACACGTTCCCGACTTTGCGTTCTCTCGGCTCATTGTCCGTCTGGTGTCGAATGCAGCTTGCTCCGGCGACAACGATGCATTACGACTATCGTGAAAAGCCATCACTCGAACGGTATGCGTCTACCCCTGTCTACATGCCAGGGTCGTTAATCATTATCCTGTTGGTGATCAAGCCATTCGACTTCGTGTACCGAATATTTAGACGATTGTTCAAGCGAAAACTCTGAGCTGCAGTTGCTGATCTGTTAAACATCGCTTCAAAAAGCAGGGGGTTTAAAGGGTTCTGGTCCCGATTATTCTGTACCTGACTACTTTAGTCTTTCCCGCTGCATGTAGAGGGTGGGGTAGAAAGTTGGTCGATCAGCGGCCTGGGGTTCACTGCAGTGATTTGTCAGGGGGGATTTTTCGACGTCTGCGGTAAATGATGAATACTGTGACAAGCGTCAAAACGCAGCAGGCTTTCAGGATGAATAATGAAAGCGGCTGGTACCATGCCCGGGTGTTTATCTCGATGAAATCGGAGACTCCGAAGAGTGCAAATGCGATGACACAGGTGATCGATAAATCTCTGTTGTTCTGAGTGTGCTGAAGTCGGAAGAGAAAAACAGACGCAATGGAAATCCAGAGAATCACTTCAGCCAAATGGAAGATCTGATCAATTTCAAGTGATTGAAGAAAACTCATCAAAACACTGATTCCCGCTGCTGCGAGGACGATGAAGAGAAATATGAATTCATCTGGCCAGGTATGTTTATTTTTCAAATCTCGAAGTATATCAAGAATATCGATTCTCAACTTGGCGCCGAGAGGAAATCCAAGATGTGCACTGGCACCGGCCCCCAAAATTAAGCAAGTCTTTTTAGATAGCATAAACTTTTTTCTTTTACATAATTGAATTTTAACAATCTTTCTCACTTCAGATCGACATTAATCCC
>NZ_CALFPF010000221.1 GCF_937919775.1 uncultured Gimesia sp. | reverse complement strand
GATCGCCTGCGACAATTCTATTTTGAGACGTATCTGCTGCAATACATAGCAGTTTTTTTGACACACCAGTTAGTGTGAAGAGTTTTTTGTGATTGGACAGGTTCCATGCGTACGCTTTACCAGAAGCTTCACCTACCAATAAAGTTGTTGCATCCTTAGAAATCGCCACACAAGAATTCTTAGGCACGTTTGTCTTAAAAGTACGACGTATGTGATCAGGTGCTTCGAATTGAAATACAAACACATCATTATAGTCGAAAGAACCAGAAAAGTTGTTTGCAGAGAGTGATGAGAGTGCATTCACCGTACCGGTTGGGGGGGCAACACGTTTTTTCGTTTTCGCGTTAAAGAGGTTGATTTCTACCGATTCCCTTTCTATATAGCAAACTCGATTTGCTGCCTTGCTCCATATCATCTTTTCATTGCCTAATCGGTCTTCCTCCATGTCTAAATGCCATCTTTGCCTCGCCGAATCGATTCGCAACGAGGCACTGATATCATATGGTTGATCGATGACGATTAATTCATCAACAGGCGTTGTTATCTTCTCTAAATCAGCTAGTTTTTTCTCCCACAATATTTTCTTGGAAACAGGGTCAAAACCTGAAACATTATACTCGTTAGAGACATAAAGTTGTCCGAATTGTGGGACCCAGAGAAGGTCTTCGATTGGGTCTTCAAATTCCAACTTGCAATATGGAATTAAATATTGGCCCTGAAATCCTAATAGATAATGAGTCCTGGGCCACTCATAATTCTCAGTCTTCTCATCGTAGTCTAAAATCAGATATGCCGTCTGATTTTGTTCTACCGTTGCTAAACTAGGTATCCATATTTTAAAGGCATTAACCGGAATATCCAGGCGACGGATTGCCAGACACTTACCTGTGATCACATCCCAAATTCTCAGATTCGGTAGATTTTGAGGAACTCCATAGTACGCCCCATGGTCATCAGCATCAATATGATCAACGGTGACAATCCAACGCGAATTGTTAAGCTGTGCGAATCTACTGAATCTAGCTGGTCCCACAATACTTCCTAAGTACACGCCGGTATCACTTCGCCACAGGCGCAACGTTTCCGCTTGCGAAAACAGGACAGAACCATCAGCAGAAAATTGGACATCCATCAAATAAGGGCTGTGCAGCAATTTGACATCGCCATAGAACTCTTCCCGGTGAATTTTGTTTTCCAGTACGATCTGATCAGCCAGACTGATTTCCGGTTTTTGTGCTTCAATCGCTGAAGCTGGTTTTGTTATGCAAAACAATAACAGACAGATGATGACTTTGCTGAGGAACGCGGGACCGAAAGTCACGTTCATGATTTTTGCGAACATGGATTGCCTCACTGACCAGACGTTGTCTGCTTTGAATAATTCAGCTGTGTGATTACCAGGATTTTACCATGCTTTTCTCTCATTTCAGTCACCGTTCTTAAATATTCGCGTAGCTTGACGAATTTACATTCCGGATACTGGCCATTAAGACGAGGTCCGTTCTCTTGAATCCAAAGATGTGTTTCCTGCTGTTTTTTGATCGTATTGTCTCTGTTGTGATTCGAAATCAAGCCGGTTAGCATGGAAACAGAGTGCTGTTGTTCCTGATTCTTTCCTGGGAGACTCGACATGGTTCGTTTATCTGGAATCGTTCTGCTGATCTGGCTGGCGATGGCGCAGGCTGTTTTCGCGGAGGAGCCGATCCCGCCTCAAATTGCCGATCTGTATCTGACTGACGTCGCGCTGGAGCCGATTACTCTCGCAGACGGACAGAGCGTCGTTTATGTGCGGCAGCGCGTTGATCCCAAAACGCGTTCGCTGAAGCGGTCTCTCTGGCGAGTCGATGCCGGACATGAGCCACGGGCGCTGGAGGTGGGTGAACCGGATGCGTTTGGGCTGCTGCGTTCGCCTGATGGAAAGTGGATCCTGTTTCTCTCGACCCGGTCGTTTCCTGATGGCACGCCTGCTTTCAAACCGGTTCCCCCGTATTCTGATACTGCCGTGGATATCTGGCTGATGCCGACTGCGGGTGGTGCGGCGATTCCGCTGGCCGGGCCCGGGAAACCCTATGGTCGCGTGATTACGGACCCGTTTTATGGCCGCGTCTGTTTTTCGCCGGATGGAAAGAAACTGATGTTCGTGGCCGATGAAGGCAAAGATCCCCGCACCGAACAGGAACGCCGGAACAACGTACTCATCGTGCGGGAAGATCAGGGGGAAGGTTACGAAGGCTATGGCCCCACACAGGTCTGGGTGGCGGATCTGCTTGAGACTCCGGGTGAGGTAGCCGCGAACAATATCACCCGCATCACGCCCGGCGATTACTGGTACGGCGAGCCGCAGTGGTCGCCCGATGGTTCGTTCGTGGTCGTGCACGCTAACCGCACGCCTGAGCAGGAGTCGGTCCGTTATAGTATCAATCATAATTATGACCTCTGGAAAATCACGCTGAAAGACAACAAGCTCGAGCAATTAACCAAGGGACCGGGGCCCGAATTTTCGCCGCGGATTTCACCCGATGGTAAACGGCTGGTCTGTCTGAGTTCTCCCCGGAATAAAGGCCCGCATCGGGATGTCTATAATCTGACGGTGGTGGAGCTCTACGAAGACGGCGCGACGGAACGTATTCTGTTCGATCACCATCAGCCGCAAGCCGACAAACCGCCGCATCGTTCACCGGAATATCCGTTGCCCGAAGTATGCTGGCTCGATAACCAGCGTGTGACGTTCAACTCAATTCAAGGCGTGAAAACGGTGCCGCAGGCGGTGAATCTGGATGTCGGCCCCGCAGCGATCACTGTGGAACTTCCCCCCACACCCGGGCGAAGTCCTCTGCTGCCGGCCAGTAACCCAAAGATCGGCAAGCGGCTGCGCGGCGAGGTGGACGTGATTCACTGGAAGAGTTTCGATGGTCTGGAGATCGAAGGCATTCTGACCACGCCGCCCGCTTCGGTCGCGAAGCCTCCTTATAAGCTGCTGGTCATGCCTCACGGCGGACCGCATCATCGCGCTGCCAGCGGCCACGGATTTGATGCGCAGTTTTTCGCCACCCGGGGTTTCGCCGTCTTCCAGCCGAACTTCCGCGGTTCGACCGGTTACGGCCTGAAATTCCTCGATGCGGATCGCAACGACTTCGGCGGCGGCGATATGCAAGACATTCTCACCGGTATCGATGATCTCGTGAAACAGAATATCGCTGATCCCAAACGTCAGTTCGTGTATGGCGTCAGTTATGGTGGCTACATGACGAGCTGGCTCGTGGGGCAGACGCATCAGTTCCGGGCCGCGGTGGCGCAAAATGCGGTGACCGATCTGAACGTGATGTGGCATCTGAGCGATCTGCAAAGCTGGACGGAATACGACATGAGCGGTTATCCCTGGGAAGTCCCGGAGCGGATGCGTAAACACAGCCCGCTGACCTATGCTCATCAGGTCAAAACGCCCACGCTGATTCTGCACGCCACAAACGACCGCCGTTGTCCGGTGGCGATGGGCAAAATGTTTTACCGGGCGTTGAAAGAATCGGGCGTCGAGACGCAGATGGTGCTCTATCCCGATGAAGGTCATCCGATCCGACAGCTGCCGCATCGTGAAGACGTGTTATTGCGGATTCTCGACTGGTTTGAAAAACATGATGTTGAGAAAGGCTCACAAGGGAAGGCCCGTTCAGAATAGATACCACTAATATCAGGGCCGCTTAATCTGATCTAGTTATTTATGCCTTGTTTTGTAGTGTTTTCACACTGTTGGGCCAGCCAACAGTAGCACCCCGTCAAGTCAACCGCAAAAGATAAACCGAACAGTATTGGGGCAAGCCGCTAGTGTCACCTTGCCGTCAATGCTCGATTACATCTCAAGCGAGTTCTTCACAGGATCTTCGACTTGCCGCATGAGATCTGCAGAGAGATGGCCAATCACTCTTTGCACGTCAGCTTGCGGAATCGTATGCAGGCGATTGCAACGCACGAGCGAATCTCTCAGCAGACCGGAAGCACTTCCTTCCGGAGTAGATATTTTGATAGACACATTATTTTCATTAAGTCGACTTCGTGTGTTTGAAGTGATTTCAGCAATGATTGTTTCATTGAGTTGTGTATTTAATGTGTCGTTTTGCAGAACGAGTGCAGGCCGTATCTTGCTCCCTGGTGCGCCAACATAGGGAATGTTTACAAGAATGACATTACTTCTTTGCATTATCGTAATCGTTATATATATCCATTTCAGGATCGTTCCAGTCACTTGCTTCGTAGGCACGAGCTAAAATCTGGCGCAGATCTGCTTCAGAGAGATCGCCGGGATGGGCCTCACGCATTGTCTTAATCGCCTGCACGTAGACGTCCCTGCGGATTACGACACATTCCGTCCCCTCGATTTTTACAGGGACTTCTTCGCCGCGAGAAATGGCTTCAGATTGTTCTTTTGTCAGCTTCATAGGTAACCTCAAAATAAATTGTTGCAAACGAATTACTTAAAGGCAAGATTGTTTATCCGGAAAAATCTGAAACCATGTATCTATATCAATGCCCTGGCTGATTTTGGCCAGAAGTTGTAAATGTCAATATAGTACTGGCTTATGGGAAAAGTCCTGCCGCTGAGATCCAGCCATTTGGTGTCCACTACGCAATCCGATTCTCCCATTTCGGAACGTCGGTCGCGGAGTCTCATTTGACGCTCCCCTGCACCTATCGGTATTGTAGAGTTTGGCGTATGAGTGGTGAAGAATTTGGTAATCGATCACGGTTACCTTGCGCCGGCACTCTAATAAACGTTTCCGCAAAATCGAAAATCTGTTTCCCGCCTTGTGTCGTGATTACACGATGCTGATCCCACCGCGAAAAATACCGAACTGAAAAGGATACTGGAATGCGACTTTGTCTTCTGATTGCTGCTCTCATCCTGTGCAATTTGCATTCGTCTGTGACGGCCGCTGAACCTTATGAACTGAAAAAAAATGAACGCATTGCCGCCGTCGGGAACTCGCTGGCCGAACGCATGAACCTGTTCGGAAATTTCGAGACGCTGCTGCAGACGCGCTATCCGGAGAAGCAGATCATTTTCCGGAACTTCGGCTGGCCGGCAGATGAAGTCGGCATTCAGCAACGTCCCAGTAACTACACGACGATTGACGATCCGCTGGAAGTTTACGGGCCGGAGACGTTTTTCTGTTTCTTCGGCTTCAATGAATCCTTCGCCGGCGATTCGAAATCAAGTCTGGACGCCTTCGTTGCCAAGTATCGCGCGTATATCGCAGAGCAAACCAAACGCTTCACAAAAGCAGGCCGTAAGCCACGCTTCGTGCTGATCAGCCCGATTGCCTTTGAATCAACGGGAGATCCGCTGCAGCCAACGGGAGTCGAAGAAAATAAAAATCTGGCCGCGTATACGGCCGCGATTGAAAAACTGGCACAGGAAGACGGGCATCGTTTCGTGGATCTGTTTACCGATACAAAACCGCTGTTCGCAAAAGAGCCCGGGAATCAGTTCACATCGAATGGCGCGCATGCCAACGAGGCGGGCGACCGGGTGATTGGGGAAATGCTGGACGCGAGCCTGTTTCCGTCACGACATCCACTGGGAACAGGGACTTCAAAATTCGATGCGGTGCGCAAATGGGTGAACGACAAATCCTGGTTTCACGCACAAGACTATCGGATGCTGAATGGCTGGTATGTCTACGGCGGTCGTCGGACCTGGGATACGGAAACGTTTCCCGGCGAGTATCAGAAAATTCGTAAGATGGTCGCGGTCCGTGATCGGTACATCTGGGAGATGGCCGCCGGCCGTGAAGTGCCGGACAAGCCCGACGATTCAAAGACGGGGGAAGTTTTCATTCCCGAAACGATGTTTGGCAGCCGAGACGAACGCTTTCGCGAAATGCGTGAACCGAAAGAGTTGAAGTACCCAACGCCGGAAGAGTCAATCAAGATGATGACCGTTCCCGAGGGTTTCAAGGTGGAACTGTTTGCTTCCGAGCGGGAGTTCCCCGAACTGGCGAATCCGAATCAGATCGCCTTTGATAACAAGGGGCGCTTGTGGGTTTCGTGTATGGCCAATTATCCGCAGTGGATGCCCGGCGCGGGACGCCCCAGCGACCGCCTGTTGATCTTTAAAGATACCAACGGCGATGGTCGCGCGGATAAATGTATTACGTTCTACGACAAGTTGATTTGCCCGACCGGTTTTGAATTCTGGAACGGCGGAGTGCTGGTGGTCGATGAGCCGCGGATTCTGTTTCTGAAAGACACAGACGGCGACGATAAAGCCGATGTGGTGGAACAGATCGTAGACGGCATCGCGACGGACGACACGCATCATACAGTCGGGGCCTGGGAATATTCGCATGGCGGATTGCTGCACATGCTCGAAGGGGTGGCGCTCTCTACAACGCTCGAAACGCCACGCGGCGCCTTCCGCAACTCAGGGACGGCCGGCTGTTACACGTTTGATCCACGCAGCCTGAAGTTTCGCCACTTCCGCACGCCCGGCTACGGAAACCCGTGGTGTCTGGTATTCGACAAGTGGGGCAATGGCATGGTCGGTGATGGAACAAACGCGAAACAGCACTGGACGAGCCCGTTATCCGGTCTGGAAGTCACTACGCGGCGGACGCTTGAACCGAACTTTGATAACCAGGGCATGCGTCCTGCTGTTGGTAACGAATTTTTAATCTCACGGCATCTGCCCGATGCGATGCAGGATCAGTTTATCTATGCCTGCGTGATCAACATGCACGGCATGCCCCGCTTCAATCTGCGTGATCAAAAAGAGGAAGCCGGCTTCGAGGGCGAACGCGTCGACGATCTGCTTTCGTCGACCGATATGATTTTCCGCCCCGTCGATCCGAAAATCGGCCCGGACGGCGCCGTCTGGTTTGGTGACTGGTGCAACGCGTTGATTGGTCATATGCAGTATTCGCAACGTGATCCGAATCGCGACCACAAACATGGACGCGTTTATCGACTGGTGAATACGAAGAAACCGCTCCTGGAGCCGATTACTCAGGCTGGCAAATCGATTGAAGAACTGCTGGAGCAGTTGAAGACCTACGAAATCAGAACCCGTTATCGCGCACGGCGTGAACTCTGGGATCGTGATCGGGAACAGGTACTGGCGGCCGTCAATCAATGGGTGGAGGGCGTCAATGACCCCATGCAGTTGTGCGAAGCGATGTGGGTTCAGGAAAGTTTCCGCGCCGTTGATACGAAACTCGTCGACCGGATTCTGGCGACGGACGAATATCGTGCGCGGGCGGCTGCGATTCATGTGCTGGTGAATGAAATGGATCGTCAGCCAAAACTCATGGAGTATCTGGCGAAAGCGGTCAGCGATCCGCATCCGCGCGTGCGACTGGAAGCGGTGCGCGGCTTGAGTTTCTTCCCGACGGTCGAAGCGACACAACTCGCGCTGCACGCCGCCGACCACAAACTTGATTACTGGACCGACTACACGCTGGAACACACGCTGCACGCATTGAAACCGGCGTGGGAAGCGGCGGAAAAGAAACCCGATTTTCTGGCAGGTTCTTCCGAGGCAGCGAAAAAGTATCTCGCCCGCTTTAAGAAGATGACGGGCCCGGGCGGCGCGGCTGTCAAACCACTGGAAATGGCGGAATCTGAAAACGCATCGGAAGGTGATCGCAAGGCGGCGATCAGAGAGCTGGCGAAATTAGAAGGGGGCGACGTCGCGCGGGGCGAAGGCGTGTTCAAGCAGGTCTGCTCGGCCTGCCACATGGTAGGCGACCTGGGCAAAAAGTTTGGACCGGACTTGAGTGACATCGGTCAGCGGGTCAGCAAGATTGAAATGATGACGTCGGTCCTGATGCCCAACGACAAGATCTCGAAAGGTTACGAAACCGTGGCGATTGTGACCGTCGAAGGCGAAGTGCATACCGGTTTCATTCTCGCCGAGACCGATCAGATGATTTCGCTGGGTCTGGCGAAAGGCAAAAAGATCGACATCCTGAAAGAGGACATCGAACTGAGTAAGCCGATGAAATCCAGTTCGATGCCCGAAGGCCTGATTAAAACCATCGCGCCGATTGAATTTCTGGACCTCGTGGCGTATCTGTCGAAACAACGTCAGATTACTGCGGTACAGGATAAAGAGGGCTGGATCAGCGCGCAGCAGAAAACGATCAAGCTCCGCAAGCGTAACGGGTTCAATGAAATCTCGCGCGGGGCGGCGATCAAATTCGACGGTGCATTCGGGAACAGCACCTGGAACAAAGACGCGTATCTGTTTTTGACGGAATTTCCGGCGGAGTCATTTGATTTCGCGTTCCATTCCGACCTGGATACCGACTCGCCGTCTGTCACCATCCGATTGCAGAATGATTCTGAAATCCGTTCGATCTGGCTGCGAAATCGAGGCGGCCTGCAGGAGCGCGCCAAAGGACTGACCGTCTGGATTTCCAGCGACGGCACGAACTTCGAAAAGGTCTGGACGGCGGAAAAAGTCGAACCACAATGGACAATCGAACTGCCTGAGGGAACGCGTGCGAAATATGTCCGTATCGGCCTGGAAGGCAAAGGGACTCTGCATCTGCACCAGGCCGCGATCTTTGGCAAGTAGGTGAGTTGCTTTAGTTATTTCTGACCAATCAATACCCCTGATCTGAGGAATCGGACCAGGGGTATTTAATTATGTCTTAGTCTACTTTTTTGTTATGATGTTGACAGCAGAGCAGAAAAAGGTTCCT
>NZ_CALFPF010000220.1 GCF_937919775.1 uncultured Gimesia sp. | reverse complement strand
AATTGAATCTATAATTTAAGAGCAACCGCAAACGGTGAGCCGAACAGTATTGCGGTGGCACCTGCAGTGTTGAAGTGCACGTTGCCCGGTTTGGTCCACCATTTTTCGTGGTTTGGTTTGGTGAAACTGTAGAGATCGTTAACCGTGATTTCGGGATAATCTTTGAGCACTTTCAAAGCGATCGCGTTATAATTGGCAGCGTCGCCGGCGATGCGCCCCGGTTCGCCTTCCGGCACGGGAGTGGTGGTGACGAAGATCAGTTTGGCTTTCGGCGCCAGTTCCTTGAGATAGGCGATGATAGAACGCAGATTCTTTTCGTAGTCTGCAGGAGAAATCGCCTGCTTGCCGTTTACGCGGTCCAGTTTGTTATCCTTCAGGTATTTCAGATCGTGCAGGCCGATGTTGAAATGAATCACGTCCCAGTCGAAGCTCCAGTGGTCTTTGAGTTTTTTGTCCCGCATCATAGTGTGCATGGTTTGCATTTTAGTGATGAAGGACGAAGAATCGCCGCCGTTGCAGTACAGGCGATAGACGTTGGCTTTTCCTTGCAGTGCATCGCGCGTCGCATCGGTGTAAGCGATGGAAATGGAATCGCCATACAGGAGGACGTTCGGCAGCTGGGGATTATTTTCGACATATTGAAACGTGGGCCGTTTATTGAATTTAGGAGAACGCACCAGTTTCTCCCAGGCTGCCTTTGCCGGTTGCTCAGCAAAAACAGAGTGCGTCAATGTGATGAGGCAGATTGCGAAGAGCGGGATCAGTTTGAACGGCTTCATAGTGTGTCTTCTTCGGAATTAAGAAATGAGCGGCAGAGTGTGCAGACGGAAATTATCAAAACCAGCTTCCATTCTGGGCGAATATGATCCCGAATATCAAGCAGATTCTCTCGGCTTTTTCGAAATACACGGCATCTGAGGAATGCGGTAAATCGACACCGTTTTGTGTTGGGCTTACCACAATAAATCAATAGAATGGGTGGTCTAATCAAATCCATTCGCTGATTTCCGAGGGAGTGCTCACATGAGGCTTTACGGTCTATTTTGTCTGCTGTTTGTATCGGGCTGTTTTTTTCCCGGTTGCGAAAAACAAAACCCTGAAACACCCGCGCCTGTAGTTGAGCGGGGAGATTCAGCAGCGGTTCCCGCCGAAGCGAATTCCCAAACACCAATGGCGGGAATGGGAATCATGGCGGGTGAAGTCACGCCGAACAGTGCGCTGGTGCAGGTGCGGCTGACGGAGACAGACAAACTGGTCGACCGCGATGTTAAAGGCATGCCGGGCGTTGTGAAATTTACCCTGCAAACGATTCCCGGAGAGAAGACCGCATTTGAAAAAGTGACGCAAATCGTAGATGCCGTGGCCGAATACGATTTCATTGCCCGTGCTGCATTTACAGATTTACCTGCCGGCACCGAGTTTGAATGCAAAACCGAGATTGGTAAGACCGCAGATCAGTTACATCCCGGTCCGACAGCACGCTTCACAACATTGAACGGCGATAAATATTACAGGCCGGTTGATTTTGTCGTGGTGACCGGTATGAACTATGCGAAGTTTCACGGGGATGACCGGATCGACAAGAAACAGCATCTGATTGAGAATAATACGAATTTGCCGCAACCTTATGTCGGTCCCGATAAACATCTGGGTTATCCCGCTTTGGAAACCATTCTGAAGATGAAGCCGGATTTCTTTGTCGGCACGGGGGACAATGTGTATTACGACACGCCCGATAAACCCCGGGCCGAAACGATTCCCGAAATGCGACGGAAATGGCATGAACAATTCGTGCAGCCGCGTTTTCTGGATTTGTTTGCCGCCGTCCCGACTTACTGGGAAATTGACGACCACGATTACCGCGTCGACGACGGGGATAACACGGGCGATCATCATCCGACTCCGGAAGAGGGCAGACGGATCATGCTGGAACAACTGCCGGTGGCGCCGATGGAGGACAAGGACGCCAAGACGTATCGCACGCATCGGGTGAGCAAGGAACTGCAAATCTGGCTGCCGGAAAACCGCATGTATCGCAGCCCGAATGCCATGGAAGACGGGCCGGAAAAATCGATCTGGGGCGCGGAACAGAAAGCGTGGTTGAAGAAAACATTGAAGGAAAGCGACGCAACGTTCAAGGTATTGATTTCGCCGACGCCGATGGTTGGCCCCGATGATTTACGCAAGACGGACAATCATTGTGACATCGGCGGCTTTCGGCATGAACGCGATGAATTCTTCGGGTGGCTCAAAGAGAACGGTCTGGATCAGCAGAACTTTTTTATTGTCTGCGGCGATCGCCACTGGCAATATCATGCCGTTGATCCGAGTGGATTTGAAGAGTTTTCCTGCGGCGCGCTCGTCGATGCGAACTCGCGTTTAGGCCGCAAGTCCGGCGATCCGAAATCGACCGACCCGGAAGGACTGATCAAGCAGCCTTATTTGCAAGATCCGCGTTCAGGCGGGTTTCTGCTGGTGAAAGCAACGCCGGCCGACAAGCAGACGCCGGCGACGCTTTCATTTCTGTTTTATGATGAGAAGGGCAAACTGCTCTATCAGCATGACAAACCGCAGGGTAAACCAAACCAGGGTAAAAAATAGCGGGCCTGCTATTCCCGGAAATCTGTGTCAGCGGTTTTGAGATCGAGCGGTTTGATCCAGACGTTGCGATAGCGTACGTCGTGTCCTTCGCATTGAAGTTTAATTCCGCCGGGGGTGTCGGTGATGCCGAAGCCGTCGTCGTTGCCTCCATCCAGGCCGGAATTCGCGCCCCCCCAGACTTTGTCGATGGTCACGTTTTCATGCACTTTTTTGCCGTTGAAGTACATCGAGACCATTGGTTTTTCGACGAGTTTGCCGTCCTTGAAGCGAGCCGCGCGGAAGGTGATGTCGTAAGCGTTCCACTTCCCTGTTCCGTTGTAAGCGTGGTAAGGCGATTCGGTTTTGTTGATGACGGCGCCCATGCCATGCTTGGTTTTATCGCCATCTAAAATCTGAATTTCGTAGCGATTCTGCAGATAGACGCCGCTGTTACCGCCGGGTTTGGTCACCAGAAATTCGACATGCAGGCGGAAATCGTGATATTTCTTTTTGGTTACAATGTCGGCTGCGCCGTATTTGCCGCCTGCCGCTGCCGGGTCATCTGTCATGATCACGGTGCCGGCGTCGATGGGGTCTTCAACCACTTTCCACTTGATGGGGAGGGACGAACTGAACCGCGGGCCTTTCCAGTAGGTCCAGTTTTCATCGAGTTTTTCCCGGCTGCCATCCAGCAGAACTTCCGCATCGGTGGGGGGCTTGGCGGAGACGCCGACTTCGCCCCGGGCAGATGACCCGATAAAGGTGAATATCAGCAGAGAACACAGACTGGTAACAAGTGGAGTGAAGCGCATGGTGGTTCCTCTTGGTTAACGGTTATAACGAAACTGCATTATGTGTTAATTCAGCAGTCAGAACAATGGATT
>NZ_CALFPF010000219.1 GCF_937919775.1 uncultured Gimesia sp. | reverse complement strand
ATGTAGCAACTTATCTAAGTTGATTATTTTTTTTGAAGTGGTGTCAGATGGTCCATTCACGTCATCAACAAATTTCGTCGCGTACCGGATTTCTGCTGCTGTTCATCGCCATTGCGTTGCCGGTTGTGCTTTCGTTCCTGATGGCGGATCGAAGTCTGCTTGCGATCCCGCCGCTGGTGGTGCCTTTGATTCTGATGGCGGTCTGGAGTGATCTCGGATTTGTCCTGGGGTTCTTTTTCTTCTGGGCCACGTGGATTGGTCTGACAGCGGGCAGCGGGGAGCCGGGGGAGGTCGACAATATGATTCCCGGGCTGGCGATTGGTCTGGGCTGGATGCCTTACGTGCTGTTTTATGGGCCGGTGTTCCTGTTCATGAAATCGAATGACCGATTTAAGGCGGAGTGGTTGGGGACGCATTCAGACGAAGCACTGGATCAGGAAGTGTGAGGTGATTTGTGATCAACGGAAATAGATCCGTGTATTCCGTCCCCCACGAATGATGTCGAGACCTCCGCGTGTTGCTCCCTGCTGTACAATTAGAATTTCTGAGTTGCCATCCTAATGCGAATTGACAGCTTTAAAT
The DNA here is from genome assembly GCF_937919775.1 of uncultured Gimesia sp. Lineage (GTDB taxonomy): Bacteria > Planctomycetota > Planctomycetia > Planctomycetales > Planctomycetaceae > Gimesia. Next base: position 2,882 of record NZ_CALFPF010000219.1, on the reverse strand, counting down.
TTCCCGACGTGAATTGTATTATAAGCGTGTAAGTCGGACCGGGGATTGCGTTTTTCGGATCTGGTGCCGACTGGAAGCCTTTTTGATCAGAGTTGAGAGCTATGTCTTCACCTTCACAGTCTGTAACGAACGATCGGCTGACATCCGAAGAACTTGATAAATTCGAGCAGGACGGGTACCTGATTTTGCGTAATCTTTGTCCCGAATCGCTGCGGCAGGAGATGCTCGCGGCGACGAAAGACGGGTTGGCGCGTGTCGTGGAGCCGGTGGAGTATGAAGCGGATGTGGAATATCCGGGCTCGCCTCCGTCCCGGAATGTGATGGGGGGGGAAACCGTGCGGCGGTTGAAACAGGCGCACAGCCGGGGGATGAGCTTTACGGATTTCATCAACCATCCCGCTCTGGTCGGACGGTTGGCACAATTGCTGGGGCCCGATTACGTGATGCCTCTGGCGCATCACAATTGCATTATGACCAAACAGCCCGAATTCAGCAGCGATACGTTATGGCATCAGGATATTCGATTCTGGTCGTTTGAACGGAAAGAGCTGATCAGTGTCTGGGTCGCGCTGGGCGAGGAAAATCTGGATAACGGTTGTCTGAAAGTGATTCCCAAGACGCATCGGATGGAGTTTGCGCCGCAGCGTCTGGATGAGCGGATTTTTCTGAGAACGGACCTGGATGAGAATCAGGATCTGATTAAGACGAGTGTCTCTGCGGAATTGCATCCAGGCGATATTTTGTTCTTTCATTGTCGCACGTTTCATGCGGCCACGCGGAATTTTACGAATCAGCCGAAGTTCTCGGCGGTGTTTACATTTCGGCCTGCGGATAACCCGCCTGTGGCTGGTTCGCGCTCGGCGGAGTTGCCGGAATTGATGATTCACACTTCCCGTTAGGTGGGGCAGTTCTCTGCAGTTGGGTTGATGGTTCCGGATCGGGATGTGAAAGCGTGAATTTCTGGTGGCAGTACACGGCTTGAATGTATTCGAATTCATCCTGTTTTAGAGAGTTTTTCTCACTGTCGGGCTAGCCGACAGTGGCACACGCTACCGGGTTTGAAATTCGAAATCATCCCCTGTTTAATGCGAATTTTGCAGAGGCTATTTGACCTGGGGTGAATCGAGTTTTCGTTGGGGTTTGGTTTCCAGGAACTGGGCGGCTCCAAGATATTTTCCCCAGGAGCCGAAGTAGCCGCGATAGAGCATGATGAGATAGGCGGGGACGATGATGGGGCGGATGATAAACGTATCCAGCAGCACTCCAAACGCGAGTGCAAAGCCGAGCTGATGCATGCCGACCAGTGTGCCTGCCATCAGCGAGGAAAACGTTCCGGCCATGATGATCCCGCAACTGGAAATAATTCCGCCGGTATTTTTCAGAGCGGTAATCACGCCTTCCACCGGCCCGACCCGTTTTTGCTCTTCATCGATGCGAGTAATCAGGTAGATATTGTAATCTTCGCCGACGGCAATCAGAATCGTGAAGAGAAACATGGGGACTTTCCAGTCCAACCCGGCAAAGTTTTGTGGATCGAGTGCCCAGAATACGGCAAAGGTGATTCCGAGCGTCACGAGATAACTGAAAAAGACGCTGAGAATCAGATAGGCTGAAATCGCGGGGCGTCTGAGCAGAATTACCAGAATTAGAAACACGCTGCCTAGTACCAGAACGTCGATCCGGCCCTGATCCTGATCGGTCACGGCTTTCAAGTCGCTGATGCTGGCGGTGGCGCCAATATAATAGAGCTTCGTATGATCGCGCAGATCTGCCGGCAGTGATTTGCTGACTGCTTTTTTGACGCGTTCGAGTTGCATCATGCTGTCGCGTGAGAAGGGATCTTTTTCGAGGATGAGATCCATGCGTGTGACATGGTTTTCCAGGTTTGGTTCCGAACTGACATAGTAGTTTTTGATTAACTTGATGCGGCCGAGTGCGCCTATTTTTTTGAATCCCGTCAGGTTTTTTGCTTTTTCCATTTCATCTGCTGCGCCAATCCCGAAGGGTTTGGTCATGTTGCGGATGTCGGCGATCCCCAGCTCTTCTTTGTGTTTTAGCAAATCGTCGGTGAGCGTTTCGATGGCGACGCGGCCCTGAGGATCGGAAAAGTTGATGTTCGGGTTCTGGAATAACAGTGTCAGTGGTCCGGTGGCACCTGCGGGGTAATGGCCTTGAACGGCTTTGGTTCCGACAACGCTGGGATCTTCGCTGGGGAGTTCGGAAAGTAAGCCATAGCTCAAATTTCCATAGCAGGCGAGGCTGATCAGCGCGAAGGGAGCGAGAATGGCTGTGGTGGTCAGCCAGATTTTACCGGGGCTTTTGAGCAATGCTGCGGAAACCGATTCCCAGATCGAGCCGGTCCAGTTGCGTTGCATCAGTCGGGCCATGACGCTGGAAGGAGTCAGCCAGCCGGCAGAAACCGCCACCCGTTCATTGAAAGATTGTGGCCAATAGGCAAATCGTCCGGCCAGGCAGAGCAGGGCGGGGGAGAGCGTCAACGAAGCAAGGAGCACAAAAAACAGGCTCATTGACATGGCGATGCCGGCCTGCTGGAACTTGCCGAATTCCGCAAAATACATCATCCCGATCCCGCACATGGTAGTGCCTGCACTGGCGGCTAAGGCGGCTCCTACGGTTGTGATCGAGTTGGAAATGGCTTCATTAAAAGTACATTCTTTATCCAGTTCTTCCCGATGCCGGGCGATCAGAAACAGGCAGTAATCTACGCCGGCACCATACAGAATCACGGTTACGTAGACTTCAATTCCGGAGAATAATCCGACCCAGCCCCACGATGCCAGAATCGCGAGAACGGAAAGGGCGATCTTGACGGAAACAAAGACCGTAAATAACGGGATCAGCGCCAGAATCGGTGCGCGATA
>NZ_CALFPF010000218.1 GCF_937919775.1 uncultured Gimesia sp. | reverse complement strand
TCGCTACCATATCCGGGAATCACCCCCTCCGCCATTTCCAGGAGATTCGGTTTCGCAAAGTAGAGATTGATCGCAAAGGAAACCAGCATCAGGCCGACAAAAATCCCCATCAAACGCTCGACCAGCTTATAGAGATTCTTAAAGCCGAACAAAAACGCAATCGAAATCGCATTGAAGACCACGATACCATATTTGAAATCGGTATAATTCTCCAGAGCCGAATGTACCCCCATGTTATTCCCGAATTGATATGCAGCGGAGATGAAAAAGACGCCGCAGCCGATTACAATCGTTAACGGCCTGCCCACGGTTTTCGCCAGCAGGGTACATGTGGACTCACTGGTCACGGTTCCCAACCGGGCCCCCATTGACGTATAGACCAGCATGAAGAAAACCGAGACCAGCACGACCCAGATCATGCTGTAGCCTTCTTTAGCCCCCAGATTGGAACTTGTCAAAATACTGCCGGGTCCAATCACAACACAGGCCGTAACCAATCCGGGACCAATCCGCTGCCACCAGTGTGGCCTGACTGCGACTGCTTGTTCTTCACTCATGTTACCGGGTATCCTTAGGGTGTAAGTCATCGTATGACAGATGCAACATGTTTGCTGTTTATTATGCGAAACCGGCTGCGATACACAATCCAATTGATAGTTTGTCCGGTTTTATTTTGGAAACAACCTGTGTACCATTTATGGTGAAATGGCAGGTATTCCTCAATCAAAATCGCTTGCTTGATTGAAACAGGCTGCTCAAAGCCACATGTAAATTATTATTATAGAGGATGGGGCAGTGAAATATTTGTTGAATTTAATCTTATTGACCGGTGTACTGTCAGGGCTGCCAGTCCAACCGGTCTCTGCAGCGCCACAGGCAAAACGCCCCAATTTTATTGTCATCTTCTGCGATAATCTGGGGTACGGCGACATCGAACCGTTCGGCTCGACTGTCAACCGCACCCCCTGTTTAAATCGGATGGCCCGGGAAGGTCGCAAGTTTACTCACTTCTGTGTGACCGCCGGCGTCTGTACTCCCTCGCGTGCTTCGATCATGACCGGCTGTTATTCTCAACGCGTGGGCATGCATTGGAATCCGCGCGACGGCCAGGTGTTGCGGCCGATTTCTCCCTACGGATTAAATCCGGAGGAAATCACGGTCGCCGAAGTCTTGAAAAAGCAAGGTTACAAAACCGGCATGATCGGGAAATGGCATCTGGGAGACCAGCCCCCTTTCCTCCCCACCGCGCAAGGCTTTGATTACTTTTACGGAATCCCTTACAGCGACGACATGACACAAGCCGTCGGAAAACGTCTCGGCGACCGACTGGATGGCAACCGCTGGCCTCCCCTTCCAGTAATGCTGAACGACACCGTGATCGAAGCGGGCGTCGATCGCAATCTATTAACCAAACAATACACCGAGAAGGCAGTCGAGTTTATTGAACAGAACAAAGCTCAGCCTTTCTTCCTCTATTTTCCGCAAGCCATGCCCGGCAGTACGAGCAAACCTTTCGCCAGCGAAGCCTTTCGCGGTAAAAGCAAAAGCGGTCCCTGGGGAGACAGCGTTGAGGAACTCGACTGGTCCACCGGTCAAATCCTGGACAAGCTGGTCGAACTGGGAATCGATGAAAACACGCTGGTGATCTGGACGTCCGACAATGGCTCGCCAATGGCAAAAGATATGAACAGCACGGAACGAGGCACTAACAAACCACTCAACGGTCGCGGCTATACCACGTCTGAAGGCGCGTTCCGCGTTCCCACAATCGTGTGGTGGCCGGGCCAGGTTCCGGAGGGAACCGTTTGCGAAGAACTGGCAACCACCATGGACCTCCTGCCTACTTTTGCGCTTCTCGCCGGCGGAACAGTTCCCACAGATCGGATTATTGATGGTCAGGATATTCGTCCGCTGATTGAGGGCACAGCCGGCGCGAAAACGCCCTATGATGTCTTTTACTATTATGCGATGGAACAACTGCAGGCAGTGCGCAAGGGCCCCTGGAAATTATTTGTACCTCTCAAAGAATTCGACAGACACCCTCACTTCAAAACAGGAGCAGGCTCACAACCACTGTTATTTAATGTCGTGACTGATATCGGTTCAGAACATAACGTGGCTGATCAGCATCCGGAAATTGTCAAGGAACTAATGGCATTAGCAGAACAGGGACGCGCCGACCTAGGCGATACCAATCGTCCCGGAGCCAACCAGCGAAAAGCGGGAAAGATCGAAAACCCGGTTCCACCTACACTCAAAACAACTTCTACAAAATAATCTTCAAGTTTGATTCCATTACGATCTATCATAGAAAACAGCGAAAGAAGCCTGATGCATTCCCTGGAAATTGACTGCCAGACGGTCAAACAGAAACTCGACAGCCACCATCCATTCTTATTGCTCGATTGCCGGGAGCAGGAAGAATATAATTTAGTCCATATCCCGGAGTCCCGGTTGCTTCCCATGAGCGAAATCCAACAGCGCGTCTCCGAGCTGGACGAACATCGCACGACAGAAATCATTGTCTACTGTCATCACGGCATGCGCAGCATGCAAGTTACCGCCTGGTTGCTGCAGGAAGGTTTTACGAACGTCAAAAGCATGCAGGGGGGCATTGATGCCTGGTCCTGTGACATTGACGATTCCAAAATGCGATATTGAACGCCAGCATGGCAGCGACAAAATCAGCCTGATATAATTTCCAACTGCTTTGAACTTTTCATCTATGTCACTACAACGGGAGTTGAGCATGTCATACGAACAGATACTGTTTTTGTTTCCGATTGTCGCCGGTATGGTTTTCAGCAATGCAACACAGGCTGTCGCGTTTGAGAAACCACTGGTATTCATCTCGGCGTTTGCACCCGGAGAAAAAGGAGCCATTCACGCCTTTGAACTCAATCCCTTAACTGGAGAGCTCAAACTCGTAGAGCGGACAACGGATGTGGAACACCCTTTTTTCCTGGCAGTTTCACCGGATAACAAATTCCTGTATTCCATTCACGCACCGGGAAAATTTGGTGGTAAAGAGAATGAGTTCGTGGCTGCCTACGAATTACAGGATCGTACCGGCAAATTGAAGTTATTGAATCGACAGTCTTCTCTGGGAACCGCTTCCTGTTATCTGGATATTGATAAGTCAGGCAAGGCGGTTGTCGTCGCTAACTATTCAACAGGCAGTGTTGCTTCTCTGCCTGTGAAAGAAGATGGATCACTCGGAGAAGCTGCCACATTCATTCAACATACCGGTTCCAGCGTTGATCCCGCGCGTCAGAAAGAACCGCACGCGCACTGCAGCGTCATCAGTCCCGATCAGAAGTTTATGTTCGCAGCCGATCTGGGGCTCGATAAAATATTGGCCTATGATCTCGATTCCAAAACCGCCAAGCTCACTCCCAGTCAGCAATCCTTTGTCAGAACGATTCCGGGTGCCGGCCCGCGGCATCTGACCTTTCACCCTGATGGTAAACATCTCTACGCAATCAATGAGTTGAAAAACTCCGTCACGGAATTTGAGTATGATCCCAAAACCGGCACACTGATTGAGCAGGATACCATTTCCACGCTACCTGCAGACTTCGAAGGTACGAGCCATTGTGCCGACCTGAAAATCGCACCCGATGGTCGTTTTCTCTACGGAACCAATCGCGGACACGACAGCATCGCTGCTTACAAGATTGATGACACAGGAAAGCTGACGCTGATCGGAATCGAACCAAGCCTCGGCAAAGGGCCACAAAATCTGGCCATCACCGCAAACGGCAAATTTTTGCTCTGTGCGAATATGCCCGGCAATAATGTGATTGTGTTTTCAATCGATGAAACAACCGGCAAGCTGACACCCGTGGGAAATCCCATTGAAATGCCCAGCCCGTCCTGCATTATGATCCGTTAAAATAAACAGCTTCTTAAAACGATCCGACACAACCAAGTGCATCACGCACGATGATCGGCGTCCGCCTTCGAAACGGTTTCGTCTTCATCATCTGCGTGTCTGGAATCGTATTCATCCATCAGCGTGGAAGGGCAGGTTTCTTCCTGATCACACTGTTTACAGATAATATGGATCAGATCAGCCCCTCCCAGTTTCAACTGATTCTTTTCACAAAGCTGGTACAGTTCTCTTAAATGCTGGCAGACCATAATGTAATCCTCTTTCTTTGTGCCATGACTCGCGTCAGCCAACGAACAATCATGCGCATCATCTGTGGCAGATCGCGAGATCCTTTGGCTCTATTATTGATAGTTGATTCTTTTGCCTGCTATCGTATTTGAGGCGAACGAATCACACTCCTGTATTCTAACACACGGATCTGCGTTCGTATGCAGATCGAGAAGAAATATTGATTTCTGCAAAAATGATTCCCGTTGGTTGTCGACGATGCCTGCCCGGGCTTAGGATGATAGCTGGAAACGACAGACCATCAGTTTTGGTGTTTCTGAGCCCTTTCATCTTACATCATCAATTACTCGCCCTGAAAACTGAACTTCAGTCGTATTTAGAACAGATAAAACATGAATCAATCGAATCACCCATGGACGTTCCTGCATGTCAATGACAGCCATATGGGAACCGCGCGTTCGTATCGGTTCCGACCTGCCATCAACAAACGCTGGGCGGCAATCAAGCAGCAGATGGCTTCGATTGATGCGGATCTGCTGTTGCACGGCGGCGATCTGACCCGAGATGGCGACACGCATGAATTCGAATATCAGCAAGCCCGCGAAGATCTGGACACGCTTCCCTTCCCCACATTTATCATTCCCGGCAATATGGATGTCGGCAACAAACACGCCTCACAAACCGGGGTTAAACATCGCTGGGATCCGAAGGGATTAGGCTGGAACGACCCGGATCTGAATATGACCGCCAAACGCCTGGATCTGTTCAGCAATTATTTCGGCCCGCTGCAATGGTCGTTTCTGCATCGCGACGTGCGCTTCACCGGTTTTTACGCCGCCGTCGCGGGGACTGGCCTGCCACACGAAAAACGCTTCTGGCGAATGCTGGAACGACTGCCCAAGCTGCCTGCTGCAAAACACCATGTCGCCGTCATGCACTACTGGCCTTTTATGGAACATCCAGACGAACCCGCCTGGGATCTGACAGACGGTGATCAGTATGATAACTGGTATTTCTCGATCGATCCTCCCCATCGACAGCGATTATGGAAGATCCTTAAATCAGCCAATGTTGAAATCTTATTTTGTGGACATGTCCATACAGGCCGCCCCGTGCAAATCGTCGATGGCATCCGCCTCTATCGCACGCAGGCAGCAGGCAACACAGGGCAACTGTCCGAACGCTGGCCCGAAGCAGATACCCGCTTCGGTTTTCATCGCTGTGATGTAACGGACTCTGGTATCGACGTAACCTTCATTCCGGGCAACGATCAATGCGATGAATTCGGAACCTTCGGCCCGTTGGGGCATCCCCCCATCGAAGAACGCGATTATTCCGCTGCCGAGCAGCAACCATCCATCCAACCTGACACCGATTTATAAAGAGACAAATTGGATTACTCCGTGAAAACTTCCGTTTATATCGCCACCAGCCTGGATGGTTTTATCGCCCGCGAAAATGGTGAACTGGACTGGTTGCCCGGCATTGATGACAATAGTGACGGAAAGGGAGAAGACTTCGGATATCACGAATTCATGAATTCTATCGATGTCCTGATTATGGGACGTCTCACTTTTGAAACGGTCCGGTCATTCGAACAATGGCCTTATGGAGATAAGCGGGTGATTGTTCTCAGCAGTCAGCCACTTCAAATCCCGAACGATTTATCTGACAAGGTGGAATCGACATCCTGTCCTCCAGCAGAACTGATTCAGAAACTCTCTGAGGAAAACTGCCAGCACATCTACATCGACGGCGGCAAAACCATTCAAAGTTTTCTCAACGCCGATCTGATTCAGGAACTGATCATTACCCGCATTCCGGTTTTGATCGGCAGCGGTATTCCCCTGTTTGGCCCTTTAGACAAAGACAGAAAACTCCGCCACATACTAACCCGCACGTTTGAAAATGGGTTTGTGCAAAGTAAATACGAATTGATAAATTAGAACGAAGCCGCTTTCTTTTTCCATTAATCGCTGGAATTCATCTTTCACACACAGCCCGCAAATCCTATATTTTAATTTGTATTTAAAGGACAGACAAAAAAACCATACCACAATCGATACTTGATATCATCTCTGGTTCACTTCCCAGGCCAGATTTCCGCTTGAAAGGAGACGCTCATGCCGATTCGATCTCTTCTGCTCGCCGTGCTTTGCAGTTTACTCGCAGGATCAGTGTTATTTGCACAAGACCCGCCGGACAATAAGAATGCAGAGCTTCTGAAAGCAATCCAAACATTAGATACCGCGTTCGAAAAACAAGATAAGGACGCCATTCGTAAGCTGACAGATCCCAATCACATTTCGATTGCCCCCACTTATCAGTTCTTTAATCAGGAAGATCAGCTGAAGGCGTTACCAGAACTGAAAATATCGGTCTTCAAATCGGGGCCGAAACGGATCATTCGCATTACTCCCGAAACAGCACTCGTCGCGTATGAAGCCAATCTGGAAGGCACATACGCTGGAAAAAAGCTTCCAGGTCGCGTACAAATAGTTGAATCGTGGGTCAGACGCCGCGGGAAGTGGATGGAAACATCTTATCAGGAAACGCCCCTGCCCTGATCTATTTCATTGATGTGAATCAACTTTTGCTGCCTCTTTCATCCAGCCTTGCAGCATCTCGCGCAACAGGACCAGCTCTTTAAAGAGTTGTTTGCGGTCTTTATTTGCATGTTCGAAACACCACGGACCGCGAAAGCCGACGTTCCAGCCAATCTCAAAACAACGTTTGAGATCGTACAACGGATGTTCTCCGTTGAGCCCCAGATTCCTGGCCTTGAAATCACAGGTCACCGCGATGGGGAATGTTTTTTCCAAACCGGCATAACGGATTGCGTCACTGTCCCAGTTTCCGGTATCGGGGCAAGCCGCAACATTATCACCGATGGCCTTGACCAGCTTCACCACCGATTCCGGATCATCCTGCATCCAGCCATAATTTTCCACCAGCAGTTGCACATTCCGTTCGGCGCCGTATTCACATAACTCCTGGTAACTGGCGATGTGAATTTTCATGTCTGGACGTTGGATGAGCGGCAACGGGCGCGCCCATTTTAAACCCAGATGAGCGGCGACGTCGATCGATTGTTTATAAGTGGCCAGTGCTTTATTACGAATCGCGGAGTCGGCACTATTCATATCCAGTTTGCCCTGATTCATTTTCAAATTGGTCAACACGCAACCCGTCTTGTCTGCTGCCACACGGACCTGATCGAGATATTTTTTGTCCGTCGATGCCAAAGTTGATGTATTCAGGTCAATTACAGTCATGCCCAGTTCGTCGCGCAAAATTCTTGGAAGCTCCAGCAGGGTAAATTTCCCTTTCGCCGCCCGGGGAGCAATATGCCCCGAGAATGAGGATGTCGTGATTCCCAACGCATTGTCGAGCGGATTACCCGCCTGCTTTTTTCCATTTGATTCTGCTGTTAATAACGGAGTTCCCAGACAGGAAGCAGCCAGAACACCGCCGCCCGCACTCAGAAAATGTCTTCTTGAGATCTTCATTTTTGCTTCTCCAGCCAAATAAGGTACAATCAGAATGTGATTTTCAGGAAGTTTTCTGGGGCCTGATATCGTACGCGATTTTACTGGTTGATGTAATCAAAAAGTCAAAAATCACGATCCCGTAATTTTCCTGAAACGCAAAGCAGTGATCCGGGGTATTTCATTCAGAGCCCCCACCCATAACGAGAAAAGAAACCACCGCTTAAAAAATGGATTTCAGATGAAACCTCACATTCGAATGCCGTTTACTTTGTTGCTGATCATCGCAACTTGCCTGCCCCGGATTTTTGCAGCAGAACCGGAAAGCCCCAGACCCAATATAGGCTCGAATGTGGGAACACTTCAATTTAAGGACATCCGCTACCTGAAACGCTCGCTGAGTGACTTCAAAGATCAAAGGGCCTTCGTCCTGATTGCCTGTAATACAACTTGCCCTTTAGTGAAACGCTATCTGCCCAAGCTGAAACGCCTGGAACAGCAATTTAGCCCGCAAGGAGTTCAGTTTATCGCCTTACATACAGGCCCCACAGATTCGATTCGCGAAATCGCCGAATATGCCATCGAGCATGAGGTTCCCTTCCCCAGTGTCCAGGATATCAAAGGGCGCTCCGTGCAGGCGCTGGGTCTGGAGCGAACCCCCGAAGTAGTCGTCCTCGATGCACAGTTCCAGCTCCGGTATCGCGGCCGGATTGATGATCAATATCGCATCGGCGGCACACTTCCCCAGCCGACACAAAACAACCTCGTGGATGCACTCGAAGCCGTTTTGAAAAACAAACCGGTTAAAGTGCCGGAAACCAATGTGGATGGCTGTACGATTACGCCGCATGTCCCCAAACCCGCCGACAAATCAGTCACCTATTATGATGACATTCAGCCACTCATGAAAAGACATTGTGTGGACTGCCATCGGCCCGAGACCGAAGCTCCCTTCGCTTTGACGTCTATTAAAGAAGTACAAAATAACGGTGCGATGATTGCCGATGTTGTCGCAGACCAGCGCATGCCCCCCTGGTATGGCGGCACTTCACACGCCGAATTTACCAATCACCGGGGCATGTCGCGTAAAGAACGCACGCTGATCGCTGACTGGTTTCAGGCAGGCATGCCAGCCGGCGAAGAACCCGCGAATGCGACACCCGTGATTTCGCCACAGTCCCGTAAAAATTGGCTGATCGGTGAGCCCGACCTGAAAATCAGCATGTTCGAAACACATACGCTGCCGGCCGACGGTTATATTCCCTATCGCTACACGGTACTGCCTTATATTTTCCCGGAAGACACCTGGGTTTCGTCGATTGAAATCAAACCCGATAACCCGAATGTCGTGCATCACTGCAACATGGCCGCCGTCAGCCTGACGGAAAAATGGAACGATTCGAACTTCATCACCGGCAAAGTCCCCGGCTCCGGACCAACGATGCTGCCCGAGGGATTGGGAATTCTGATTCCAAAAGGGAGTGCGCTCGCGCTGCAGATCCATTACACATCCACAGGAAAACCTGAGAACTGTAAAATCTCGGTCGGATTCAAATATGTGGAAGGCAAAGTACAGAAACGGTATCGCTTCCTGATCCTCAATAACACAAAGTTCACGATTCCCCCTGGTGCCCCGCAGCACGAAGTCAGCAATTCCCAAACGCTCGACCGCGACGCCCATGGCATCGGCTTATTCGCCCACATGCATCTCCGCGGCAAAGATCTCTCATTCCGCGCCCACTACCCGGACGGAAAAGATCAAACACTGCTCGTGATCCCCAACTACAATTTCGACTGGCAGATCGGTTATCTCTGGAAAGACCAGCGAAATTTCTTCCCTCAAGGCACCCGTATCGAAGCGATCGCCCACTACGACAATTCGGCATTCAACCCCTATAACCCCGACCCGACCGCCAGCGTCAGAAACGGTCCGCAGACCTATCACGAAATGATGTACGCGTTTTTCTTCTACACTTATGCGGACGAACGCCTGGAGTTGGCAATCGATCCGAAAACAGGTCAGGCGTTGAAGTAACTCCCCAAATCACCTGATTGCGGTACGTAAAAAAGCCTTACTCAAACATTTCTGTCTGAGTAAGGCTTTGTATAAGCAAAAGGTTGGTGGTCAAGTTTTAAGAGCTTCGTCCTAAAAGGCT
>NZ_CALFPF010000217.1 GCF_937919775.1 uncultured Gimesia sp. | reverse complement strand
TAAAGGGTATTTTATTGATCTTACTCTTGCAGTAAATAGTATATAGTGTAAAGTCTGAAGGCTGCGGAAAAGGGAATTTGCTCATCGATCGGATTGGCGAAGCCAGAGTCGGCAGTCGAATGCCACTACCCCAGGCAAACATATATGAAAACCATGAGAAGCTGGTTTCAAATCAAACTTGTCCCCGGGAGATTTCAATGGTCAGTTTTTGCAGCCAGTGGTTCTGGTCTCTGAAGAAATGCCGTACGGTTCTGCCAGTGTTGCTTGCGATGGGTATTTTCGCCACGAGTGCTCTACGGTCGCCGACCAATGCCGCGGAAGAGCCACAGAACACAACTCAGGTTACGTCAGCTCAGCTCGTTCTGGCACCAGACAAAACCAAGCCGAACGCATCAAAACAAGAGAACACTCAGCCAGAAACGAAACGGCCTCCTGAAGTTGAAATTCTCAGTACCATCGAGGATGGCGGCGGTTACGGACAAGAGCTGCACCGTGTGACGATCACAGGTATTGCGCGCACAGTCGCCGGTGATCCGCTCAAAGACGCAGACATTTATGTTACTAATTATGCAATGGTGACTCCAGGCGATTTTGAGCGGTTGCGCGGCCACACCAGAAGTGACGAAAACGGACATTTCGAATTAAAAGATATTCAACTGCTCGTCGCGCGCCAGCGGGCCAATCCCATCCCGAAGCCGGCTGAAGGCAAATTCATCGTTTTCGGAACCAAAGCCAACTTTGGGTTTACCTGGCATCCAGACCGCGCGTATCGACCCGATACACGCCCCCAGGGGACCGAGAACGGCGACCGGAATGCGCAGACCACGGCGCGCGCCTTTTATCTGAAAGAACCGATCAACGTGGATCTGAAGTTTGATGCGCCTGCGAAACTGCGAGGTCGCATCACAGACAAACAGGGACAACCTTTAGCCGGCGCCAAAGTGCAATTAGGCTTAACTGATAATCTGCGAAACCCGGGAGGATGGGGAACGTGGTCGTGTCGCTTTCTGGGAAATGACAATGATCCGGTGACTGACCCGATTTCCTTCGATGGAATTCCATCACTCCCTGCTGAATTTCGTGAAACACGGACCAATGCGCAAGGCTTTTACGAATTCACTCAACTCCGCCGGGATAGCAGTTATCTGGCGAATATCGATCCGGGCCCCACCTTTGATCCCTGGCGATTTACCTTGCTGACGACGGTCAAAGACCGATCACGAAGAGGAGAAGTCGCTGTCGGCTACGACGGAGAACTCAACCACGAGTTCGATGCCCCTCGTAATGTAACGGTCCACGTTATTCATAGTACGACCGGTCAGCCTGTTTCCAATGTACTTGTCACAGCGCATCATATCGGCGAGGTTCGACGCGGAGGAATCCAGGCGCGAACTGACAGCCAGGGCAATGCAATGCTGCGGCTGATTCCAGATAAATATGAGCTGATTGCAGAGCCAGCCCCCGATCAGCCCTTTGTCTTTTTAAGCCATCAATACTCTGTACCTGAAAAAAAGGCCTCCGAAAAAACTGACGATGTAAACGTCACTCTCAAGTTAAGACCGGCGGCGATTGTGAAACTGACTGTGCTCGATAAAATATCGGGACAGCCGATCCCCGGTGTGCGTCTCAACTACGAAACTTATGATTCGAGCACACAACTGCCGGTCTCGACCCAGACCGTGTTTGTCGACTATCCCAAAACCAATGCGGCGGGTGAAATACAGGCTTTCATCGAGCCGGGCATGCGCCGTTTCGTCGTCGCCGAACCTTTGACACTCGCACAAGCCGATGGTAGTCGCGGAGAACGTTTGAAGCTCACCGGCGGTGAGATTACGGAGGTCCGGTTTGAACTGACTCCCCCACAATTTCTCCCCTCACAACTGGCAGATGACGAACCAAAGTCTGGTGAATCTTCAATTTACCCGCCAGAGATTCAGCTCAAATGGAACACGCAAGCGGACTTGCTCAGAAGCACTCCCTTGCGGATTACAACACGCACGCTGTTCATTCATGGAAAAGCGCTTGCGACCAAAGCGTTACTCAAAGATTTACGATCCCTGGATCCCAATCAACTGCCTGACATCAGTAATCTACTCGCAAAACATCAGGCGGGAGAATTGAACTGGTGGAAACAGGTGATCACAGCAGAGGGAAACCACTACCGCGAAGATCGCTACTATCACCCGGGCTTTCGAAGCACTCATCACTTTGACGCCGATGGTCAGCCTCTGCCGAACAGCAGCCATGTCACCGATGGTTGGGACACACTTGGATATGATGATGCGAACAATCAGGCAAACGTTTCCCGAAGACGTAACGGCGGATTCAATCTACACATCGATTCGCCGCGAGATCTTTGCGACTGGCCATCCCCGTATAGATATCGACCATCGCAAAACAGCACAGAAAAGCCCGAAATTGAGATTCACCAGGAGGGCAAGCGAATCATTTATGAAGGACAGTCAAAGAAACTCTCACATCGTCATGTGATGGACCAGGAGACCGGTTTCATTTTTGAAACATCATACGGTACCAGCCTCGATGAACCAGATAGTATAAAGCTCTATTTCGCACCCACGGAACACCCAGGCGGTCTGATTCTACCCCGCATGCATATCTCCTGGCGTATGTATCAGGGGAGGTTGAAGTCGTTAAGAGTTTATCTCATCGAGAAAGTCGAAGTCCTGGCGTCCTTTCCTGCAGACGCTTTCGCCATTGCCTTACCGACGGGAGCCATGATCGTCGACTCCCGGCACGTTCCCCCGAAGGCAGCACACAATGGACCCGTTCGAGCTGTTCAATCCACACTTCGCGGACCGGTAAGTGACTTTGCCGCTTATCTGAATCGTCATCCCAGGATCAGCCATGAAATGGAAAACACCATTCAGTACGGCACACGGGCTCCGCGACTCAAACCAGCCAGGTGGCTGACGGCAGACGGGGAATCAGCGGCTCCCGATCTGACTGGTAAAGTGGTACTGGTTGAATTCTGGGGCACAAGATGCGGCCCCTGCATCGGTCAACTGCCAGAGGTCAGTACTGCCGCCCGGTACTATGCCGACCAGCCGTTCGTTCTGATAGGCATGCACGACAGTCACACAACAGTCGAAGCGTTGCAGAAGTTTGCCCAAAAGGAGAAGATCGAATATCAACTGGCGATCGACCAGCCTTCAAACGAAAAAGGCTGGTTCGGCCAGACGATGCGCGATTATAGTGTCCGGGGAATTCCTCAGGCAGCAGTCATCGATCAGCAGGGAAACGTCACGTTCGTCGGCGATTTCAATCAGGCATTACGTACCGTCGATCGACTGCTGAAGCAGAAAAAGTAGTTTTCTCAATTGACTGTTTCTCAGCATCGGCAGGTTTACACGACCACTCACCACAGATCACTTTGAACTCGTGGCTGAGCCCGCTACGCGCGCAGAGCACATCTCGTAGAAAATTCCGTGCAAATCGTAGAGGCTCCGTAGCTTGTCGCATGACACAAATGCGATCTACCAGGACGTGATTCCGTCGAGAATTTCTCGTTTGAGGTCCCTATTTCTAAACAATCCAAACTTTTATTTTTTAAGATTCTTGATTTAAACGAATTTGAAACAATCACTTAGCAACTCATAGATTCACAACCATCAACCGATATACAATAGATCTTAT
>NZ_CALFPF010000216.1 GCF_937919775.1 uncultured Gimesia sp. | reverse complement strand
TGACACGATCATCTAGATTGTGAGTCTGCTGGGAAATGGGTTTGCTTATATTAATATTCCAAAAAGAATCAAATTTTGTCGAAGTTTATGCAGGATATTTCCCAAGAAACAGGAATTGACAGGATTCATTGTTTCAAGAACTTCTGCTGATCTACTCGACACTTATTCTGTGCCGTCCGAATTGAAGCGGTACGCGTCAAATAAGAAATCATAAAAGTGATTTCCCGTAAGGGACGACGAAACAGAATAGAAACAAAGTGAAAATGACGGGATGACTCTCAAAGTCAAAATAGAGTCGGATAGGTTACAATGCCGCTTTCTGGACCGATGGCACAATCTGTCGGAACGCTGATCGCAGACTGTAGGATGTGGCAGGTTCGCGAAGAATTTGATCCGGCCTGCATGATTCCCTCACTCAAACACCAGACCCAGTGCATCGATAATCGCGCCGCGGCGGCCGTGGATGCCGATTGCTTTTTTTCCTGCTCCGTCTACTGACGGAACTTCTTTTTCGGAGGGCTTGCCGATCCATTCGCTGGGTTAGATGTCTGCCGGATCGAGCTGACCATCGGATTTGATGCGTTGGAAGATAATTTGAACGGCGCTGACGTATTTGGGGGCGTCGATCTTTAAACCGCCGACGGCGTAGCCTTCCTTCGCGATGATCGCTGTGCCGATTCCTGCGGAAGCGCTTCGATCATAGAGCGGTGTCAGGTTTCGGATCGCCGGTTCGCCGGCCCAGTTGCCCATCGAATATTGGAATCCGAGCAGAGTCTTTCCCTCGGCGTTCACGATGCGGAACGGGAAGCCTCCTTCGGGATTGCCGATGAGCTTGGAGTCATTGCCGTTGTCGGCAGGGGGCGCTGGGGTTGATGAATTCGGCGGATTCGGTTTTGCAGTGGGAAGGTCCGGTTGTGAACGGGGGCCAACCGGCCCGTTGGGAAATCTGTTTCCAAACTGCTCACGCGACTGGTTCGGAAACTGGTCAGGAAGCATCCCGGGGCGGTTCCGCATGAAGCCGGGGCGGGGGGGAACTGGTTTTTCGCTGGGGAGATCCGGCGCAGCCTCTGGTTCGGTCGGGTTCGTGTCCCTCTCGATGGGAGCCGGCAGCGACTGCACAGGGCGCGCTGGTCGTGGAAAATCCTGTTGAATGTGGGGGCGGTCCTCGCGGACGGCGATTCTTTGACCGGCTCGAGGGACCCGATAGATGTTGACACCCAATCCGATGCAGAAGAGGAACACACCGACCACAGTCATCACCGCGAACAGTTTCGGATTGAATCCCTGAATATAGCGGGAGGGAATCGAATCGCGTTTTTCAACGGGAATACCGGCTTCTGTGAAGTGGCGGGCCAGTTCCTTCAGGTTGATTTGTTTTGGAATGCCGACCATCTCGACATTCGAGTCCACGGTTAACAGCATGACGGAGAAGGATTTTTCCAGTTCATGAGCCGGGATGATGATGCAACGAGAGATGGCTGCGTTGGGCCATTCGGAGACTTCTCTCCATGAACCAAAAAAGCCCAGCGAGACGTAAGACCGCTGGCGGATGAGATGATCATCGTAGATCCAGATCGAACCGGAGACATGATTCCGACGTAAAAACAACGCCAGGCACGCTGGTCCCAGGCCGAGAAACACAGCCGCAAACATGGATACGGCGAGTTCGGGAGGTTTGACATGGAAGGCGAATAACAGGCTAAATATTCCGGTGGCGGCCGCCCAGACTGACAGAGCAAATCCCAAGCGAATCAGCAGGTCTCCGCGCAGATTGAGTCGGAAACCCATCGGTTCCTGCCAGTTGAATATATCAGAAGTGAGTTTGATCGGTTTGGTCAAAAATTCCCAAATACCCATGTGGAGCCCTCACTGAGTACAACGCATGTGGCGGATTACGAATGCCATCTCGATACTGAGAATCAGCAGCCCGCAAGATTGAGAACCCTATTCTAAACAACGTCAGTTTGAGATTCCAGAAGATCCGCTTACTTGATGAGAAATCGGAGTGACTTTTGAACCAGAAAATGTGAGAATGATTTTTCAGAGACTTCGAAGTACTGAATAATGGAATTCGCAAAAACGGTGGTTAAACGGTGCCTGTCAACAATCAAAATCCCTGCCGACGAGTTTTTCGCATGGCTGACGGCTTCTTCCGCTGTGCCGCTAACCTGCGGAGATGTTGTCGGCAACTGCGCGGAGCCGAAATTCGCTTGCGACTCAGCACACACCTTCCCTGGTCATCACATGTCGGAAGTCGGCGCGCTTATGTCGGTCGTGTTACATTGACAACAGATGAAATTCAGTATTTGGTTCGGCGATTGTCTGACTCAATTTGAATTGCCGTTTCGGAGTGAGACGCTGGAGCGTTCAGCGAAACAATCGACCGGTAGCTGGCGCTCCGGACCGATGCATGCGCGTAGAATCGCGAAACCGGCTGCGCAGAACTTAAGCCATCAGTTCCGCCCCCATCAGACGACACTCGCTCGTACGGTATTTGGATGATAACTCCTGCTTGTCAATTCCATCTTACTTCGACACGACATGGAAGCCGAGTGAGAGTGGCTTGGTGATGCAGTCAAGTATCAATCTTCGTTTATGAAACACGTGGTTCGAATATCACAGAGCGGCTTTCGAAGTCTCGAACACGAGCGCATTGACAGAACCTGCGCGCGAAGCGAGAATCCACGAATGACTGGCACATCGACGAATCACTATTGCGAGGAACAGAACGATGAAGACGACTCAACAAACATGGCTGAACGGGGCGCTGGCGATCGCCTTGGCCTTCGCATTGCTGAGCGGCTGTCAGCCTGCGGAAGACGTTGCGTCGAATAGCCAGCCCCCTACTGAGAAGAACCCAGTAACAGTTTCCGTAACACCAGCCGAGGCCCGCGCCATTGCCAGGGAAGCTGCCATTTACGGTTTTCCCGTC
Source organism: uncultured Gimesia sp. (assembly GCF_937919775.1). Lineage (GTDB taxonomy): Bacteria > Planctomycetota > Planctomycetia > Planctomycetales > Planctomycetaceae > Gimesia. The sequence continues at coordinate 22,782 of NZ_CALFPF010000216.1, read as the reverse complement.
GTCGACAATTATCGCATCAATTACGAATACTTCTTCAGTCCGTACAATCCCAACTACAAGGGGCCGCAGAACACGATCATCAATACTCCCCGGGTTTATACCCCGGCGGACACTACGATTCAAACTCCCAACTCCGACACACCCTATTCGTTTGTCGGCGCAGATCTGCGTGCGGAGCCGCTGGTGCTGAGTGTCCCGGAGATCGAAAAGGAACGCTATTACTCGTTGCAGTTCATCGATGCCTACACCTTCAACTTCGCCTATGCGGGCAGTCGAACAACCGGCAATGGCGCCGGCAATTTTCTGCTGGCCGGTCCGAATTGGAAGGGTGAAAAACCCGAGGGCATCAAGGAAGTCATCCAATGCGATACGGAACTGGCGTTTGTCGTTTATCGTACGCAGTTGTTCGATCCCGCGGACATCGACAATGTGAAGCAGGTTCAGGCTGGCTACAAGGTGCAACCGCTCAGCAAGTTCCTCGGGCAACCCGCACCTCCGGCCGCGCCGAAGATCGACTACATGCAGCCCTGCACGCCCGAGGAAGAACGGAAATCACTGAAGCAGTTCGAAGTGTTGAATTTCGTCCTGCAATTCTGCCCCACCGTCCCTTCCGAAGTCGAACTGAGGGAGCGTTTAGCGAAGATTGGCATCGGCGCGGGTAAGGACTTCGATTCCGAAAAATTCTCGCCCGAAGTGAAAAAGGCGATCGAAGAAGGCATTGCCGATGCCTGGCTCGCTTTTGACGGGCTGGTCAAAGAATTTGATGCAGGCAAGGTGACTTCCGGCGACGTCTTCGGAACCCGTAAGTATCTGAATAACGATTATCTGTACCGCATGGGCGCTGCCGCCATGGGCATCTATGGCAACTCGAAGCAGGAAGCGATGTATCCCGTGCTTGCGATGGATGCCGAAGGCAAAAAACTGACCGGTGCCAACCGCTACACGCTGCACTTTGCCAAAGGCGAATTGCCTCCGGTCAAAGCGTTCTGGTCGATCACTATGTACGAATTGCCCAAGAGTCTGCTGGTGGCGAATCCGATCAACCGCTACCTGATCAATTCACCGATGCTGCCGGAGTTAAAAAAAGATGCCGACGGCGGTCTGACACTCTATATTCAAAACGAATCCCCCGGGGCGGATAAGGAATCGAATTGGCTCCCTGCACCACAGGGGCCGTTTGTTATGTATATGCGTCTCTACTGGCCGGCGGAAGCGGCGCTCGATGGCAGTTGGAAAGCTCCCCAGGTTCAAAAAGTGAGCGCCGTCGCCGCAACGTCCAGTGACGAGATAAGCAGCCTCGAAGAAATCCAGGACATTGCCGAGGAGGGTTTCATCTATGGCCTGCCGATCGTGATGAATTACGCGGTAATGTACGAGTACTCGGTAGACAAGGACTCGGGCCAGTACAAAGCGCCGTTCAATCAGATCATGAACGAAGCCCGCGTATTCACCTACAAAGACACTGCGGTAGTCACCCCCAACAGCGACACGCCGTACTCATTTCTGTGGATGGACCTTCGCAGCGAGCCTGTCGTATTGTCCGTTCCAGCGGTGGAAAAGAAACGCTACTACGCAGTGCAGCTTGAAGATGGCAACACGTTTAACTACGGCTATATCGGCAGCCGCGCCACCGGCAACGAGGCGGGAGACTATCTGGTCGCCGGCCCTGACTGGAAAGGTGAAACGCCCGACGGGATCAAGAAAGTGTTTCGCTCTTCCACGCAGTTCTCCCTCGCGGGCTATCGTACGCAACTGTTCAATGCCGAAGACATGCCGAACGTGATCAAGATTCAGGCCGGTTACAAAGTGCAGCCGCTTTCGACTTACCTGAAGCAACCTGCTCCCCAAGCGGCACCGGCGGTTGACTTCCCGAAGATTGACAAGAAATTGGCCGAGACGAACTTCTTCGCGTATCTCGATTTCGCTTTACAATTTGCCCCGGCTGGAGCGGATGAAAAAGAGATTCGCGCCAAACTGGCCAAGATCGGCGTCGGGCCCGATGCAACCATTTCGATGAAAAATCTCTCGCCTGAGCAGAAGGAGGCGATCGGCAAGGGCATGAAAGCGGGCCTCGCTAAGATCGACAACTACCTCGCCACGCAGCTCAAGCAGGTCAATGGCTGGAAAATTTCTTCTTATTTCGGCGATCGCGCATTTTTTAACGGCAATTGGCTGTTGCGCGCCGCCGGCGCCAAGGCCGGTATTTATGGCAATGATGCGATTGAAGCAACTTACCCGCTCACACGCAGCGACAGCGAAGGCAATCCACTCGACGGCAACAAGAACAATTACACGCTGACCTTCGCCAAGGGCGAACTGCCACCGGCCAATGCCTTTTGGTCGGTCACGATGTACGACGGGAAAACGCAACTCTTGATCGAAAACCCGATCAACCGCTACCTCATCAACTCGCCGATGTTGCCCGATTTGAAGAAGAACGATGATGGCTCGTTGACGCTTTACATCCAGCACAAATCGCCCGGCGCAGAGAAGGAATCGAACTGGCTCCCCGCCCCCGATGGCTCGATTTACCTGGCGATGCGCATTTACTGGCCGAAGACCGAGCCCCCCTCCGTTCTTCCGCCAGGCGAAGGTTCCTGGAAGCCGCCCGGTGTCGTGCGGGCGTCGAAGTGACAATGACGGCTTCATTTTCCACGAGACGTTGGCTGTGTGATCGTCTGATTCATAGCGTGAGATTGACGCGCGTGAACCTTCGTTAGGTGCTCTGCCAACTTGTCATCAATTTGAAAGCCAGCTTCAAAGAAATGTTTAGTATGCAGACAAGACAGGGAATCAGGTTGATCACAGTTAATTTGACTTTATGTCCGCGTGACCTAGATTTCAGCAACATCTATCTAATGCATGATTGCACTTTTTATTTTCACAAGCGGGCTGAAATAACATGGGCTACGCTATCACCCAGGCCAAACCGAGTGACGATCAGGAAGAACTGAATTCTCTGATTAATCGGAATTTTCAGAAAAGCGGCTCCCAGTGGTTTAACTGGTCTCAACGGCAGAATCCATTTGGGGAAAACCTCTGCTGGCTGGCCCGGGATGAATCAGCCGGCAAACTGATTGGTTCTACCGGCCTGTTGCCAAGACGTATGAACTATGACGGCCAGCCCTTCGCAGTCGGTCAGGCTGAAGCAATCAACATCGATGAAGCACACAGATCGGCTCAGGTAGCGCTCAAGCTGCAACGTGCCTTAATCTCTCACCTGCCCGAAACCGACTTTCACTTTGTGTACGGCATGACGGAAACTGCGGCGGCGGTCTTTAAACGATGTCGCTACAAACAAATCGGCACCTTCCAGCATTGGGTCAAACCGCTGTGCAGCGAATACAAGCTCAAGGATAAAATCTCGAACAGATTTGTCAGCAAAGGAGCGGCAGCACTCGTTGATCTGGCACTGCATCTCTATTCACTCGAATCCAGAACATTCAAGTCGCATCGCCTCAAAGTAAATTATGACGCACCGATTGATGATCGGTTTCATCGGCTTTTTAAAGAGCATGCTCACAATCTTATCATGGTCGAGCGCACTCGCGAATTTCTGGAATGGCGTTTTTTTCATGAACCGACGACTCGCTTCCAGATCATGACTTTGGAGAACCGTGAGCAAGACCTACTGGGTTATCTGGTTTATGTGATTGGGGAAACCGGCCGAAATGGTGACCATGCAGCGGGTATTCAGGACTTATTCTATCGTGACCAGAAATCATTCCAACAGCTACTGGCGGCGTTCATCCAGCACTGCCGTCAGCTCAGAATGGAAACGATCGTCATTAATTATTTTGGTCGAAAAGAGATCGCAAACATGCTCTCCCGATTCGGCTTCTTTCAACGTAAGTCGTCGACACAGGTCTTTGTGCATGACAATCCCCAGTTTAAAGACTTTCAACTGGAAGCCCTGCACGACTCCAATTGCTGGCACCTGACAAACGCCGAACGGCTGTAACTGTCTCAGGAAATATACTGTCTCTCAATGGGCATCTGGATTCAACATTATCAATAAATTCGATCTACAAGTATGCTGATTGCAATGGGGAAAACGGTTCATTTTATGTTCGCAAAACCGAGTGGATTTCTAATTGGTTCGATCCCGTGGTTGGAAATCGTGCCGATGATACCTGCTACCCGGCCTGCATTGACTATGGCAGGAGCAGGCGATGGTGGAGAAATTGCAATCGACAAGGAAAGCGAACCTTGCACTCAAAGGGAGTCTGGCTGCGTTTTTGCATTTCGCACAGTAAATCAACTCAGCGTGATCTCATGAGCGGCTGTTCTTCACTACTGCGAACAATTGTTACGATACTCAGTACCGACTCGCAGTGCGAACACACCGACAGCCTGCAGTCCATGCTGCACGGTCATGTGGCCGGATTTGGGGCTCTGCCGGATTCCCAAAGTGCCACGAAGAACCGGAGAAACTGGAGATCGAAATTTTCTCGACTGAAAGATCAGCTATGGGGAACCAGTGACCCTGGATATCTGAATTCCGTACTGTCCACGCTTGACGAAACTCAATCGAAGATTGTCATCGGTTATTGGGGAACACTGCCACTACCGGATTTGCTGGCGATAAAAAAGGCCCGACCGGATGTGAAAGTGGTACTACAGCTGCTATGTTACCCGCTGGCCTTGTCATCGGGTGGGATTCTCCGGCAGGCCTTTTATCTGCGAAGGACCACCCGATTTCTGGATGGAATCGTGTTTCCGTCGGACCTGACCGAGGGCTATGTGCGTGGCCGAGTTTTTCGCACCGGCTTTCCACCATCGGTCGTCATCCCTCCCTGCTGGCCTCGAAGCTTTCAGGCGACTGGCGAAATGCGCCCCACGGCGGCGAGTCCGAGTTTGATATTCGTCGGGCGAACAGACATGAGCAGCCCCACAGCCACTGCGGCCGACGACGTACGTCCGTTAATGAACAGCATTCTGGATGCGGGCATTGATTTACACCATGTCCGGTCGCCCGAGACGGAGGATCGGCACCCGCATCGTCGCCATTTCTCACCACTGCCGATGCGAGAATTGATCGAAAAAATTGGTGAATTTGATGCGAGTCTGATCGCGTATAACACTCAGGCATGTGCACGCGACGATCGTTTCTACCTGACAATTCCCGATCGATTGATCACCAGCGTGGCTGCGGGTGTCCCCGTGGCAATTCCGAGGCAGGGTTACGGAGCCATCAAGAGCTACCTGAAGGATTACCCCCTGTTAGAGTTCGACACGGCAGACGAACTCGCACAGACGCTTGCTGACCGCTCGCAGGTTGCGCAATTGCGCGAAGCGGCGTGGAACTCGCGAGCAAATTACGATGCGGCACGCTACGGTCCGGTGCTCGCACAGTTCCTGAATCGACTGCTTTAACAGCAACAATCAATTATCTGGTGTCCGGCCGAATCAGGACGCGAGCAGAAGGGCTCAGGGGTAGCGGAATTTGTGATTGTTCGCGGTCCTGAATTCAATGAGTTTCACGGAAATTTGATTTTCTCTTCGATCTGAGTAGCATTTGAGTGCGAACGGAACGCAAAGAAGTGGTTCAATATTCCTGGGAACTCCCTCCGTTCTGGTTGCCACCGTTCCATGTCAGCGACATCGCATAAACTTCCTGGTTCACGTTCTCACTCACGAAAGTCACGCGGCCGTCAACCCACAGCATATGCACACCGCCGGTGTGCCGTGAATTGGGCGCCGGCATCAAACCGTCAGATCCGCCGGAGGGATGCGAAACAGCCGCATTAATTCCATAACGTTCCAGGTTGGTTGAGACGATCTTCAGCGACGTGGGAGATGCCGTGTCGTTACCGACAGACGATTCACCTTCCAGCCAAATGCCGTCGTCACCAATGCCGAATGCAACCTGGCACAGGCCGGGATTCCCGGAGACAGGGAGACTGTTGCCAGGATAGATCACAAACTCCCCAAAAATTCCGGCATAGATATTTTCGGTCATCGCCACCGTGTTCGACGTACCGTCGCCCACATTGACGTACGAGAGGTTCACAGGCTTGTCAGACCAGAACATTCCTGTCCCCCATCCGCCATCGGAGGTCTCCGTATTATGACGGTTTGTCGCGATGACGCTAAACGGGAAACTGGGACTGACGTAACCAGGCTTTTGGATGAATCCTGGTGCGATCGGGGTCCCGTTGATCGAACCGCGCCCCGCATAACCAAAGTTGACCACATAGGTCAATTGGCCCGGTACACCTGAAGCCGATCCGTCATCGGGACACGTGTAAACAGGGATCGCGACCTTGCTCAAATCGTATGCCGGGTTTTGCTTCAAGGAGTCATAAACGTTTCTCTGTTCGAGGTACGGCAGCAGCGTGATTGCCCACGAGCGATACTCACCCGGGTCGCCGGCGTGAATTCCAATCAACGGAAAATCGCCGTCGTAAGTCGATGCAAAATTGTGCAATGCCAGCCCCAATTGCTTCAGATGATTCTTACACTGAGCCCGCCGTGCGGCGGCACGCGCCTGCTGAACCGCAGGCAAAAGCAGCGCGACAAGCATTCCAATTATCGCGATGACGACGAGGAGTTCAATCAGTGTGAAACCGCTTCGATGCTGCAGCCGCTTCCGACTTTTGTGACAAGATACCATTGATTCCCTTCCAGGTGCGATTCTTGATAATTCGATTCAACATAACAGGACACAAACTGGGGTTGGCTTGAGTGACCGATGGACGGCCGACTCCAGCGGCCCATTCAACGACCGATTTTTGTTCAGATGTGATGTCCCACGGGCACTTTACATCACACATGGGCTCTGGACATGTTGCCAGAGAGGTGTACATGGTATAGACCGAAAATCACATTTCAAGGTTTAACGACATAGAGATTGATAATTTCAGCAAGTCATCTGCAGATATGAATAAACAGCAAACAAAGAGTGAAAAATGCATGAAACTCATTGAGCAACTCGAAGAGACTTTGAATCGCAAACCGTTTTCACCGCGAATTTTGAAAACCTGTCGCGGTTGTGTCGAAAGTTTGAGTGAGTCGTTTGGTGAGCCTGCTCAAGTAACCGGTCCGCAGTGATTTTGTGCGACTTGAACTTGCGGAGTCTAGCGGCATCACGACCAAACTAACCGGGCGGGAATGCTTCCGAGAATCCGTTGATGAAATCCTAAGTGCTGAAGATCGTCCAGACGGAAATCATCTAATCGAATCTGATTCCGGAATAAGGTATGAGTTCCCGGAATGCGTACGGAGTCCGTTTTATGGGTAGTTTTCTCGGAGTCCCGATGAGTTGATGCGAGAGCGGCAACCAGTAGGTGGATGCGATGGTTAGATTCGGGCCTTCATCAATATCTTCAGACCCATACCAAGTATCGGACAAATCTTGGAAGATTTCCGCTGCGCAGTGTGGGCACAGTGCATCGTAGGGCATCTGAGGCACTGGGAGATCGATATTTGACTCCTCGATACCCATGCCGCCAAAGCCGAAGTCGTGTTGCTATTCCGAGAGAGGTGCACCTGATTCTTTTGATTCAGCCAATCGAGAGGCAATCGGTTCATCCATGCAATCGAGGAATACGCCAATATCCCAGAATCGCATGCGGATTTCATCTGATTTGCCAATGACTGACCGTTGGTTTTCTGGCACGTAGTAAGCCGAGTGTTCACCTATGGACGACTCCTAGCATGCCAACGACAGCCGTAACGGGGCGGCCGTCATAGACTTCAACTTCAAAAACCGCGTTATCGGCCGCTCCCATTCACGGCATGGTTAGCGGGCGTGCGTTTTCGGCCTCGAAACGCCAACATCTTTTTCGACCAGTTGCGTCAATTTGTCAACAAGCCGTTTTCGGTTTGGGCCATCCTTGGGTTCTTTGCGGCAGCCGTCGACCAACGGATTCAATTCGTCGCGGACGTCGTACAGATTCAAAAGGCTGTAAGCAGCCCGACCAGTGAAATGTTCTGAATCGCGGACGACCGAAAGCAGATGATTGACCGCATCATTATGATACCGTTCTGATGCGAGGAGTTGATCGGCCGCATCCAGCGCATCCCAATATAGACCATTTGTCATTGCCGCGTGATAGGCATCTTCGGATTCGGCAATCTTGCCTTGTTTGAGATACCAACGAGCCGCAACGAGTTTTGCTTCGGATGTGGGTGACGCGAGGATAAGATCCAGCAGTCTCTGGCGATAGTCGGGTGACAATGATTTTTGATTTCGGCGAGAGACCCAAATTCGCACTTCGGGCCATGGGACAGAATCGACGTTTTGACTCGCGAATTGGGAGTATTCAGTTGATTGATTGGTGATAAGCATCCATGCAAGGTGGAAACGCAAGCTTGATTCAAGGTTGCTTTTGTATGCGGCGAACAAATCGATGCCGAGTTCTTTCGCTCGATCATGTGCGGCATTCTCTTGTTCCTCGCGTGGCGCGCTGATCATGAAAGTGCTGAAGCCGACAAGATGCAGATCTCGCAGGAATTGGGCCTTGCGGTATTCAGCGTATGCGTACCAACCGAGGAAACACGCGACGGCGGCGAGCAGTGGAACGATGATGAGCAGTCGTCTTCGGTGGTGAATCATGAGAGGACGTTGGTCAGCCCGCTAACGTTACGGTTAACGTGGCGGCGGCCACAAACCGTTGCTTTCAAAACCGACGTGATCCGCCGCTCACGTTCAACCGATTGTTCTGTCCCAACACTGGTTGAGCTTGTTGCAAGACGCTCGCTCGCCCTGTTTGAACATTGCAGATACTTTCACGGGAGGTCATCAGGTTGGCTGGTGTTCTCCACATGTCGCCGAACAGAAAGCGTTTGGACACCTTTGACTGCGATCGCCTGATCCTTCGTCAAACCGATTGTCACAAATCCGCGTGCTGGAAACTGCGGCTGCGACGACGGATCAGTCACTTTCCAACGTACATTCACGACCGAAACGCTTTCAGCAATTGCCTTTGGCGGCTTGAATGCCGTATCCAATATATCGACGGAGGAGCCAGGCAGAACAGGGTCAGAATCCTCGACAAACAGTTCGACCATTTTTCGAAACTGAGTCGGATCATCCAATAGCTCTGGGGCATTCACATTTAATCTGAGTAGCAGCCATTCATCACCCTGTTTTTCGAGAACGACGAATATCGTCCCGGCACCGTGTTCAAACTGTGCTTGAAATGACGCGGACGCGACAATGCCGTCAGCCATCGGATTGAGGTCGAGCCTTGATGACTGCTTAGACAAAAGTGTGCCAAGGCGAGATTGCACTCGTTCGCAAATCGATTTAAAGGCGTTTAGCGAGGCAACCTCACGGAACTTTGGCGCAGTCGCAGTTTCGTAGAGCGTTTCAGCCTTCCCTTCATTGATGGACCTAAATATCGCATCGACGACGGATGAGATTTCGTCGGAAGAAGCCTCCAAATCACCAATCACTTGGTCCGAACTTTCAGGATCATCCAAACGAGCTCCGTTGCGCGAGTCTTTCGGCGAGTCGGATTCCATGCACCCTAAGACGCCCAAAAGCACAAACGCGATAACAACCGCTACGTCGGATGATTTGTGATGTGTGATCCTCATTTGACCCACGTGCCTTCAGGGACAGAACGCCGCTCTTCAGCGGACAAAACATGCTGGCGTGGCTTTTGCGCCAGCAACAGGCATGACAGTGTGTTTTGTTCCGACTGCAAGGCCTTGTTAGTGGCTATATGAAACAATGTGTTTACCTGTATCTTCATCGAACTCCCAAATTTCGACACCTAGCGGTATCAAATGGCCATACGTTCTTATGTAATAAGAGACCAAAGTTTCACTGTTTGAAGCGCGCTTATCCTTCAGTACGAAAAATATCTTTCGGTAATGCCCTGGAGCGCAATGAAAGTAATACATTGCTTCATTCCATACAGTAACTTTAGCGCTAGGGACATTACTGCCCTTTGTCCATCTATGAGATTTACACTCAACCAGAATTGCTGGCGTTTCAGAACCTAAATCAAATTTATGTATTTTAGATTTACCACCTACACCAACCTTTACTGGGAAATCTTTTTTAACTGAAATACCGTTATCTGCAAGTACATTTAATGCTATATCTTCAAAATCCCTACCCACGTGGGCATTACTTACAGATCCGATTCTTTGGAAATTTTCAGTCATATTTTTCTAAATCTTCAGTAAAGCCAAGATGGCCATTAACTATTGATAGACAGAATATATTTCTGTCTATTTTTATCAGGATTTCTGCCTATTATCAATTGGTAAAATATAAATCTATGTTCACAGTCAGGATTGTTCAGGGAAGACCGATTTGACAGCGGATGTTGATCCTCTCCTCTCTATCAGGCTTCACTAACCTCAGCTTCTATTCGACCAATGCCATTTCGCGAAATGGGTCGATTAAAAACGCATTTGAGAAAACGTTTGAGTATAATGAACGAGGGCAAGGTTGAGATCAAGCGTTTTCAGAATCTCGCGCTCGTTCGTTACCGGTATCGTGAAAATTATTCAGGTATTCGTCAGGTGACAGGTCGGAGTCTCGCATCAGTGAAAATAGCTCGTGGCCTGTACCGAGCGGCCCATCATCCATTTCATAGCACATAAAATACCCAGTGCATTCCCCGTCGTACGATTTGGCTTCCCCTTCAGCTTTGGCAATTGCGTCGTCCTCGTCAATCGCGAGGAACAAGACGATCCGTTCTTCGTATGTGTAATTCTTCTGTGATGACGCGGGAGCAACATGTCGCCAGATCGATCGCACGGCATACCATCGCAAGTCACCAAGCGTTATCTTATGATTCCTCAGCCGAATAATTATTGATAAACCAAATTCGATTCCGTCTCAATCTACCAGCATTTCGTATACTGTCAACTGAAATTCACCAGGGCTTGCTTCCACAAAAAACATTCGTGTAAGCCCGGCATGATAGTGGATCTGAAGCACTTCTGTGTCTCGCTGCTGTTGCGAATGCTTTTTTTCTGATAGGTTATACCTGCGATGCATTTCTTTTTTACATCACACAGCAGCACCAGGATCCTCATTCAGAATGAAGTCACTTACACTTTTTGTCGCCGTTATGGTTTTGTCGATCACCGACTGTTTTTCCGAAGAGAGACCGCAGCCAGTTTCGGAGCGGCCTCTTATCCAGCGTGATATTGTTGGCCTCTGGTTGATGGGGCAATCGTTATGTGAAGGTGCCGAGTCGCTGCCCATTGTCACGCAATCCGATGGTGACTGGGGAAACTATATGTTCCAGCGTGGTGTGCGCACCTGGTCTTATGGCAGGTATTGTGACAAGCCACACGAGCGACCTGCAGAACAGTTCTCCTTTGTACCACTCACTGCCACCGTCAATGGCGGACTGGGTGAGACCATCGCCAATGGTCTGGCCGATCATTTGAAATCCAGTTTCACCGGTTCTCAGAGTGACCTGAAAGCGAGGCAGAAAAAAACGCCTCATTTTTTAGTGACTTATGCAGGTCAGGGGGGACGGATGATTGACGAACTTTCCAGCGTTGATCAATCGACTGATCCTCGTACGCCGGAATCCAGGCAGCATGGCGGCGGCTATTATCAAACGAGTCTGGATGATGCCCGCCGTGCCACAGCAAACGCGGCAGCCAAGGGGGAAACTTTTGGAATTGCGGCTTTAATCTGGATGCAGGGGGAGGGCAATGCCGGGCCGACAGGCGGTATTAATCCCAGTCGCTGGGGCAAAGAAATTCCTCGTCCCGCAGGACTGCACTGGTATCGGGATCGGCTCATTGAATACCGAAAACAATGGTCGCTTGACTTGCAGAACATTACCGGACAAACCGATGAGATTCCGCTGTTTACCTATCAGACATTGAGCACCGCCGGTGAGGCACAACTGCTGGCTGCAGACAAGGATCCGCACATTACGATGGTCGGCCCGCATTACATGGTCGCAAGTGCCTTGAACAGTCGCTATGCCGGCAGATATGGTGATCCGATCCATATGTCAGCCGATGGCGAACGCTGGTTTGGCGAACAGGTGGCCAAGGTAATACATCGTGTTCTCAAGCTGGGTGAAACATGGCAGCCACTGCGTCCCTTGAAAGCCTGGGGTTCGCCGGATCGTGCCAGTGTGCTGGTCGAATTTCATGTGCCACGACCACCGCTGGTTTTGGATGAAACATTTCTTCCACGAGAACAGTTAGTAAGAGGCGAAGGTTACCACTCCCTCTATGGATTCCAGGTTCGCGACAGTGACCGTGTTGTCTCAGCGATCAAGGCAATTGAAATGGAATCGCCTTCACGACTGCGAATTCAACTGGTGTCTCCGCTCAAAACAGACACACATTTTACGCTCAGCTATGGACTGCCTTACGCGGGGCAAGTCGGAAAAATTACTCAGATCAGAACCGGACCTGTCATCGAAGGTCAGTCTACAACCGAACTGATCCTCAATCAAAAATTCGATCCTCAACTCAAGCCGCTACTGGCTGAAGGCGCCTTCTTTGTGGCCAACATGCTGGCCGGCGATGCTTACGCACAGGCACCCATTCGACATGTGACTGAAAGTGAGGGGAAAACCATACTCCGCTTTGAGAATCGGGAGCGTCGCAAGCAAAAAGATTTCGATACCGGACAGATACTCACAGCGTATCGAGGTTTCTCGTTTGGCAATCTGCGAGATTCTGATCCAGAAAAAGCCATTTATCAATTTGCCGACCCGGGTTATGGCACGCGTGCAGGGGAACCTTACCCCCTCTGGAACTGGTGCGTCCTGTTTAAGCAGTTCCCCATTTCAGATCAATGATCACTTTTGCCAATCCAATTCATTGACCGCAATCGCTTCAATAATCCACCATCATGGCGATGTCACTGGGCGAGTCAAGTTGTCTTTGATTAGGGAGTCCGTGAATTGGGTGGTTTGACGGTGTTCCGAAAAGAACACTGGAAATTCCAAGAAAGCGCCGGGAGTAACGTCAAGAACATCCGTAAACGCAGTCCTATGAAAAACAAATTGCAAACGAAACGAGTCCGAACCCAGCGCTTTGAAAAGCATCCATTGAACAGGAACCTATGGAGCGCAGGGAACTACCAGGAGAGACATGATTTCATTGACGGGCGTCGATTCGAATGTCTCCTGATCCGAGCAGATTTCGAGAATTCGATTTGCATTCGTTTCCGAAATACCGCCGCGCAGATACCGTTCGAACTTTTCTTTCAATAAAGGAATTCCTTCGGTTCGACGACGGTGATGTCCGACCGGGTAATCAACGACGACCTTTTCTGTCTGAGTACCATCTTTGAAGAAGACTTGTACCGAGTTACCGATAGCGCGTTTGTCAGGTTCGAGGTATTCACGGGTGAAACGTTCATTTTCCTGGCAGCGCATTCTGTCTCGCAGCGCATCGATTCGGGGGTCGGCAGCGACCGAGTCTTCGTAATCCTCGGCTGTCAGTCGACCGAAGATCAACGGTACGGCGACCATATATTGCAGGCAATGGTCTCGGTCGGCCGGGTTATCGAGCGGTCCTGTTTTGTTGATGATGCGGTTTCCTGACTCCTGCGTTTCGATTTCAATGCGTTCAATCTCATCCAGGCGGTCTTTCACTTCCGCATGCAAAGTCAACGCAGCTTCGACTGCTGTCTGGGCATGAAACTCGGCCGGAAACGAAATCTTGAACAGGATATTTTCCATGACATAGGTTCCGAATTTCTGGCCGAACGACAGTTGGTTGCCTCTGAACAAAACATCTTGAAATCCCCAGCCTGGTGCGGTAATGGCGGTGGGGTAACCCATTTCTCCGCGCTGGGCCAGCATGGCCAGAAAAAGACCGCGCGAGGTCGCGTCGCCGGCTGCCCACGATTTTCGCGAACCCGTATTGGGGGCATGCCGATAGGTTCGCAGTGACGAACCGTCCAGCCAGGCATGGGAAATGGCGTTGAGAGTCTGTTCGCGGTTGCAGCCCAGCATCTGTGCGGAGACCGCCGCGGAGGCAATGCGTACCAGCATGACGTGATCCAGCCCCACGCGGTTGAATGAGTTCTCCAATGCAATGACACCCTGGATTTCATGTGCCTTGATCATGGCGATGATCACATCTTTCATTGACAGAGAGCTTATCCCCGTTCGTGACTGGTAATCGGCCAATGCCAGAATCGCCCCCAGGTTATCGGATGGGTGCCCCCATTCTGCAGCAAGCCATGTATCGTTAAAATCGAGCCAGCGAATGGTAGCACCGATATTCCACGCCGCCCGGATGGGATCCAGCTCATACGATGTCCCGGGCACCCGTGAACCACCGGGAAGTTCCGCGCCCGGCACAATGGGGCCGAGCAGCTTCGTACAGGCGGGATAGTTCAGCGCATACAGTCCACAGCCGATGGTGTCCATCCAGCAATACCGGGCCGTTTCCATGGCTTCTTTGGATCGTTCTACCGCTGGTTGCCCTGTGTTGAGGTCCAATACGTAGTCGGCAATATCTTGAATCACCTGGTCAAATTCCGGGCGTGCGGCGCTATTGACGTCAGTTTCGCTCATCGATTAACGGTTCTCCAGTGTAATCCAGTCGAGATTTTCAGGGCCGGTGTAGTGGGCTCCGGGGCGAATGATCTTACCGTCCTCGCGTTGTTCGATCACGTGTGCGCCCCAGCCAGCGATACGGGACATCACGAACAAAGGCGTAAACATTGCCGTGGGGATATTCATTCTATGATACGAGACCGCTGAAAACCAATCGAGGTTGGGAAATATTTTTTTGACTTCCCACATTACCGATTCCAGTCTTTCAGCAATGTCGAACAAATTGGTTTCATTCGCTTCTTCTGACAGTTGTCTGGCCACAGATTTAATCACCGTATTTCGAGGGTCGCCTGTTGTGTAAACGGGGTGGCCGAACCCAATGATGATTTCCTTACGACTCACCCGTTCCCGGATGTCTGCTTCAGCAGAGTCGGGGTCTGTGTATCGATTCTGAATGTTAAAGGCGACTTCATTCGCGCCGCCATGTTTGGGTCCCCGAAGCGCTCCGATTGCTCCTGTGATGGATGAATAAAGGTCCGAGCCTGTGCCGGCAATCACTCGTGCGGTGAAAGTTGAGGCATTAAATTCGTGTTCGGCATAAAGAATCAGCGAGGTGTGCATCGCACGAATCCAGGAGTCGCTGGGTTGTGCATCATGTAAGAGCTGCAGGAAGTGTTCGCCGATGGAGTCGGCGTCCGTTTCCACTTCAATCCGGCGGCCGTGATTGGCGAAATGGTACCAATAGAGCAGCATTGATCCAAAACTTGCCATCAAGCGGTCAATCAGATTACGTGCAGTTTCAGGTGAATGCTCTTCGGGCTCGGGTTCGCAGGCTCCCAGCATCGAGCAGCCTGTCCGCAAGACATCCATCGGGTGTGCCGAGGCTGGGATGGCTTCCAACATGGTTTTGACAGGTTCTGGCAGTTTCCGCAGCGACTTTAATTTCGCTTTGTAAGCGGCGAGTTCCGATCTGGTTGGTAGTGAGCCATGAATCAGCAGGTAGGCCACTTCTTCGAATTCTGCCGTCTCGGCGAAATCGAGAATGTCGTAGCCGCGGTAGTGCAGGTCGTTACCTGTGCGGCCCACTGTGCAAATTGCCGTGTTGCCCGCTTCCACTCCGGACAGTGCGACCGATTTTTTAGGTTTTCTGACATCGGTTGGCGGCTCGTTCATTGTTGTTCGTCCTCCGAACGGTTCTCTGTAAAAAGTTGGTCGAGTTTGTTCTCGAAATCGTGGTAGCCAAGATAGTGATAGAGTTCGTCGCGCGTTTGCATCGTGTCGAGGACGCCTTGCTGAGTGCCCTCGTTGCGGAGAGTTTGATATACGTTGAGAGCCGCTTTGTTGGCAGCGCGAAACGCGGAGAGTGGGTACAGGGCGATACTCACTCCTGCGTCCACCAATTGGGAGGTGGTAAACAGCGGGGTCGCACCAAACTCAGTGATATTAGCCAGGACAGGAACCTGCACCGCGTCAACAAATTCTCGGTATTGCTCAAGCTGGGTCATCGCTTCGGGGAAAACCATGTCGGCACCAGCTTCCACACAGGCACACGCACGGTCGATGGCAGATTGCATGCCTTCCACGGCCAGGGCATCGGTGCGGCTCATGATCACAAAATCGTCATCAAGCCTGGCGTCAACCGCAGCCTTGATGCGATCAACCATTTCTGCTTGCGACACGATGGCTTTGTTGGGCCGATGTCCACAGCGTTTTTGCTGAACCTGGTCCTCAATGTGTACGCCTGCGGCACCTGTCTTGTTCATCGCCCGAACCGAGCGCGCGATATTGAAAGCGCCCCCCCAACCGGTGTCAATGTCGACCAGTATCGGCAAATTGGTTGCATCGGTCATCCGCCTGAGGTCAATCAGGACATCGTCCATCGTAGTGATTCCCAGGTCGGGGAGACCACAAGATCCTGCTGAAACACCTCCGCCGGAAAGATACAAGGCCCGATACCCGGAGGCCTCCGCCAGGCGTGCGTGGTACGCATTGATGGCTCCCACACACTGCAGGGGTTGTTCTTCTTCAATGGCTTTGCGAAACCTGATGCCTGCCGTTCTCACAGATCAGTTCCTTCCTTTAATACAAATGCTTCCGAATTCTTGTAACCCAAACAACCAGAAATAACTACTGCGAGGAGACTTTACAAAATCGAACATGAGACTACGTTAATTAAATACAACAATCACAAGCAGTAAAGCAAGCCAACGGCGAACTGGTCTGGTCAAGCACCGTATTTGTCGACGACGCCGATGGCAATTGAGGTATGGGTGAAAAAAACTAGCATAACAGTTTGAATCATGAATAGGGAAGTATGCACGATGAAGCCAATTCACCATTCATGTCATCAATCTGGCAATTGCCTCAACCGCTTTCACCCCGCTCCCACAGATAAATAGAACTTGAGTTATTCTAATCCATGCACGAATCCAGGAATTTCAAGTCGATTGTCAACACCACGATTTTTAACGTATCTACAGCAACAGTATCGTAAACGACACCCTTCTGGTATTCCAGGATCAGCTTACATTGGAATAGATTGCATTGCGCTTTTCATACTGAAGTCAACGGGTTGAACCTGATCCCACGAAAACGTATGAGTTCGCGGACGGTTGTGATGTCCGTTTTGATATTCGTTTTGGTTTGCGATCCTGCATTCTATGAGTTTCGCAAACAAAACACGATCAATGACAAGTGCGGCTTGTCTGTTCCACTGCCTATATGCCCCAGCCTTATCGACACAAACAAGGCGCAAGCGAAAACGGTCGTTTGATGGGGCGCTGCAACTATCAAAACCCCTTTCAACGAGTTTTCCACACGCCTGACAACCTCTTCCTCTGTGCCCGCTCACCAGCGGCGGTCTTGGTGGACCTGAGCACCAAACTGAAATCTGTTTCTCTGTTGCAGATTCGACCATTAAATCGGGAAAATGTCCCGCTACTGAGTGTGCTGACCCAGCGATCCTCTATTATTTCTAATTCTTAAAATCGAGGAATTCGGTATGGATGTGTCTTCGACTGTTTGTAGAATACCGTGAAATCAACAGGTGTCGAATCATAAAACATACCTATGCTGTCGTGTTGCGCATATATTTCGAGGGCTGATTTCGACGGGCAGGCGGTTTGCTTTAGTGTGAGGTCTGGATCGGGCAAGCAAGATTCTTGAACAACTGACCCCAATTTCAGTTGGTAAAAACAGCATCAAGGTTGCAAACCGATCTCCCGATACAAGTCAAACCACTCTCTGAAATCGTGATTATTAGAGGCGGCCTCTACATAAAATACGGCTCAGCAGGGCTTACACACATGTTTTGTGTCAAATAACAAGTTCCATGAAAGAAATACAGAAATGACATGTACCCCACCCGACTCCGAATCACTGCCCGAGTTGACAGACGCGCGGACCAGTCGACGGGACTTCCTGCTTGACGCGGGGCACATGGTTGGAGCCGCGGCGTTGGCTGCGCCGTTTGCTCTTCTGACGGGATACCAGCAGACAGCCATGGCTCATGTGAGCGAGGGTTCGGCCGTCCGACCGAACTGGGATCAATTGGAACGTAACCTGTCCGGCAATCTACTCCGGCCGGATGGGGCCGCTTATGCGGAGGCGATCAAGATTTGGAACCTTCGCTATGCTTCAACACGGCCGGCCGGAGTCGCGATGGTGGCCGACTCAAAAGACATCGCCACGGCCATCGCCTGGGCACGAGACAATCGAGTTGATTTGATCACTCGTTCCGGCGGGCACAGTTACGCCGGCTACTCAACGACTCCCGGACTCGTCATAAACCTCAATGACATGACCAAAGTTACCCTGGATCGGGCGACCGGAAATCTGACGACGTTCGGTGCGGCTAAGAATAAGGATGTCGCCGCTGCCGGCAGACTTCACGGGCGCGCCTTGCCAGGCGGGCAATGCCCAACGGTCGGCATTTCAGGCTTCGTCCTGGGCGGCGGCCTGGGGTTTCATATGCGCCAGCATGGATTGGGAATTGATTCCCTGTTATCAACCGAAATGGTGACCGAGGATGGCGAGTGTTTGCAGCTTTCCGACAAGGAATACCCGGATTTGTTTTGGGCACTGCGCGGTGGCGGTGGCGGTAACTTCGGAGTCAATACCTCGTTCACCTTCCGTACGTTCCCCGTTCCAGAGCAGGCGACCGTCTTTTCTCTAAGCTGGGAAGGTGACGCGTGCGTTCAAGCGTTCCTGGCGTTTCAGGACGTCCTGCTTGTAGCGCCGAACGCGCTGGGAGCAATCGCCGAGTTCTCGGCATCCAGAGGCAGGCAGGGAGCGGTGATCCCGAAATTTGAGATCATGGGCCAGATCATCGGACAGCAGGACGCCGCACACAAACTCTTTGCCCCCGTCATCGCGGCCGCCAAGCCCAAAACGACGCTGATCGAAACAATGAGTTTCTGGGATGCGAAGAGCTGGCTTTCCGAAGAGTCGAACGCCCCCAAACCCTTTGCCGAGCGGTCGCGGTTTCATCCCAAACCTGTAACGGAAGACGGCGTTGCGGCCATTCTGGACGCCTTGGCCAAGGTTCCGATTCTCGGCAGCAAACAGCACGTGGAATCCTCGTTTTTTGCCTGGGGGGGAGCGGTCGCCGAGGTGCCTGCGACCGCCACCGCGTTCGTCCACCGGAACGATCTGTGGCTCCAGACCTTCAACTGCTCATGGGGGCCAAACGATCCCCAGCCGGAGATAGATCGACTTATGGCGTGGCAAAACGATTTCTACAATGCGATGAAGCCGTTTGCGAGCGACCGCGCGTTTCAGAATTTCGCTGATCCGCAACTCGAACATCCGCTACAGTCCTACTACGGAGAGAATCTCAAGCGGCTGATCGACGTCAAGAAAAAGTATGATCGCAATGAGGTCTTTACGTTTGCTCAGAGTATTAAAGGATAAGCATTCGTGAGAGAGAAAGGTAATCGCCCGAACTACGTGTTAATAGATCCAGAGCGCGACGTATAGAGCCGCAGTGCGACAAACCAGGGGCTGCGGCGGACACCGTCGGGGCAAACTACTTCGCAAAAACGTTCGGTTGTTCGAACGGTTACTGAATGATTCGGCACTCGTTCTGAGGGACGCGAAGTGCATCCGAACTTGCCGTTGGCGAAATCATTATCCCGAGTTCCTGTAAGTGACGGCGAATACCGGACTGGCTGAGTCATGCAAACAATCAGTAATTGGTGATCTGAATGAACAGGTCAGGATGAATTTGATCGTCTTCACGTTGGTTGATCTTTCAAGAGATTTTTTTCGACGCCAGGACTGATGAGACTTTCGGTCTGGACTGGGAAGGGGACTACGCGATCGCAGGATTTGCGGCCTGTTTGGAAATTTGAGCCTTGTACGGTTTCTTTGGTCACACTTTTTATACCCCACCTGTATCGCGTCAGTTCGGGGAGCACTTTGTCTACCGGCCGGGAACCGGTTTCTCAAATGATAGAATAGAGGTTTCCTGCCGGAAATGAGTGGCGTTTGTCTGGTGATGATCTCTATAATGGGGGCATTGAATGTTTTGGCTGCTTTGAAACGCCTTGGAGTCCTTTTGGATTTGAAATACCGCTGATGTTCCCGCCCCGTTTATCATCATTGAACCACCTGCGAAACCGGCAGTTTCTGACTGGCACGGTGACGCTGGTCTGTTTCCTGATGACTTCCGTCGGGTTTCCTCTGGAACCTGTGGGAATGCCGCGCTCGGGCTGTCAGTGTGGCAAAGAACTCCAGCAGTCGAACCGGTGCTGTTGTGTCAAAGCCGTGAGTTCGGGCTGCTGCCAAGCCGAAACACGCTCCTGCTGTGCCCGCAAACAGATCAAGTCCTGTTGCGCGGGGAAAACAAAGCAGTCGCCTGAAGAGACGCCGGTGACCCCCGAGATCTCAGCCTGCGGCTGTGGAGGTTCTCCTGCGGGAGGGGTGCTGGTCAACAACGCCCCCCGCCTCCAGGCAAAGAAGACGGTCATTCCTGAAACAACGTTCCGGGAAAAATATTGTCCGCAGATCCTAGTGTCTTTCTCGAATCACTCGATGTCCCCTGAAACTCCCCCTCCTGAAGTGTGCTGTCTCTGAGCTTTCCTACCAGAGTCATTCTGCAGACTGATCTGAACTCAGCCTGCGCACATTCAAATTATTTTCGGGAGTTTCAACATGAAGCCTGTCAAGGAATCCTGCGCGTCACGTATGCGCGGATTTACTTTAATCGAACTACTGGTGGTGATCGCGATCATCGCCATTCTCATTGCCTTGTTGCTGCCCGCCGTCCAGCAGGCGCGCGAAGCGGCGCGGCGGAGCCAGTGCAAAAATAACCTCAAACAGATGGGGTTGGCGCTGCATAATTATGAGTCGACGCATCGAGTGTTTCCTCCGGGGGGCCTGGGTTATCCTTATGTCTGGTCTGCCCATGCTCATCTGCTCCCTTTCGTGGATCAGGCCAATCTGCAGAACCGGTTTAACTACGACGTACCGCCGCTGAATGCATTCAATTCGGGAAGTTTCGACGCGACGCAGGTCGGGAACAACGATGCGGCTGCGCGAATCCGGCTGCCACTGATGGTTTGCCCGAGCGACAAAGACGCTGTTCCCGGTTCTGACTATGCAGGGATCAGTTATCCCGCGTGTGCCGGATCGGGATTGAACGGGTCGGGAACCGCCGACGATGGTGCGATCAGTAATGCGGACGGGGTGATTTTTTCTCAGTCCCAGATCCGCTTTCGTGATGTCATCGATGGAGCCAGCAATACGATCGCCTTCGGCGAACAACTGCTGGGGGATGGCCAAGACAGCGCACCGGCGAGCGGCGACTATCGCCAGCGGGTCATTCAATTGACACTCGGGGCACAGACCACGCCCGCGGCCTGTGATCCTTCTGCAGCGCCGGCCTGGTCCGGGCAGCGGGGGGCAAAGTGGGTCAACGGCCATCTGGCCGACACGATGTATAACCACTGGTATGGCCCGAACGCATCGGTGCCCGACTGTCAGAACGGCTTTCACAATTTTGCTCTGGTCAGTGCCCGCAGCGCCCATGTGGGCGGAGTGCAGGTGGCGCTGGTCGATGGGAGCTGTCGTTTTGTAGGCGAAAATATTAATACCGATCTCTGGCGTGCGCTGGCCACCCGTGCCGGCGGCGAAGTGATCGGCGAGTATTAAACGTTTCTTTTCCTCCGGACCACCGTACGCTGGTCCGGAGGATGATTTCTTACAGGAGTTCCACATGAAAACGTTTCTCTTATCTCTGCTGGCGTTGTGTCTTTCCGTCGCGTCGGCTGCCGCCCATGACACGTGGGTCGAGAGCAATACGAATCTGATCCGCGCACGGGACGCGGTTTATATCAATCTGAAACTGGGAAATCACGGGAATCATCATCGTGATTTTAAAATCGCCAGCAAAATCGATCTGGAAGGCTGCAAGCTGGAAGTCATTGATCCTACGGCGAAGGTCTACGATCTGATCAGCGAACTGACCGATACCGGTTATGCCCCCAAAGAAGGTTACTGGCGGGGAAAGTTCGTGCCTGTGAAGCCGGGGTTATACACGGTCTCGCATTCTCTGGACAAGATCGTGAATCATGGCAAGCCGGTGCGGGCCATCAAGAGTGCGAAAACCTGTTTCGTTGTGAGTGCCCGCCTGGATCAGGTTCCCCTGGAAAATCCGGGTTTTGATCGGGCGCTGGGGCATCCGCTGGAGCTGATACCGGTGGTCAATCCCGTGACTCCGATGGGGCCGGGCAAACCAATTGAAGTCCGCGTCGATTTCAAAGGCAAACCGCTGGCTGACGTCGTCGTCTCGTTTGTTCCACAGGGGGAAACTTTGCAGGAGGGCTTCGATGAGCGTTTTGAGCGGAAGACGGACGCAGCGGGCCGTGCCTCGTTTACGCCGAAGACGGGCAACCAGTATCTGGCAGTCGTCCATCATCTGGCAAAAGACGAATCCGCGGCGGATTATCAGGAAACCGCGTATGCAGCCACGCTGACAGTATTCGTGCCGGAAATCTGCCCGTGTTGCGGGGACTGAATTTTTACCATCACCGTCGTTCTTTCCGACAAATGGATTTTATAAAAAAATCATTGTTGTCATAGATCAACGTACGCACAATGTGAAAGACGACTGTGCCATTCAGGTCTGCTCTTTTCAGGAACGAGGAGGACGTTACCATCGTTTGGCGAACCATGTCACCAGCTCAGTTCAATTCTTGACTTTCACGATTCTCCCAGTTACTGTGAGATGCAGCATACTTTCACTTCTCGGTTTCCATTCGGATCGGTTTAAACTCCCGTTATTTGATGGCAGCTGATTGAGAAGGTCTCTTCAGCGATTGAT
>NZ_CALFPF010000215.1 GCF_937919775.1 uncultured Gimesia sp. | reverse complement strand
GAAGGCAGTTCTCCTGATTGCGCATGGCAGTCGGCGTGATGCTGCCAATCAGGATCTCGTTAAACTGGCAGAGATGCTGCGGGAACGCCGGCAATTTCCTATCATCGAAATTGCCTATCTCGAACTGGCAGAACCAACGATTCCGGCAGCGGCCGCCCGTTGTGTCGCAGCGGGGGCAGATGAAGTGCTGATGTTGCCTTATTTCCTCTCGGCTGGTGTGCATGTGCAAAACGATCTGGAGCAGTACCGTGGGGATTTCACAACCGCGTATCCTGAAACCAAATTCCGGCTGTGTTCTCACCTGGGCTTACATCCATTAATGCTGGAAATTGTGCTTGATCGATTGAATGAGTCGGAAGAACAGGCAATCTGATTAACGGCAAATAAAAAAAGGGCACTCCGAGGAGCGCCCCTTTTTCTCGCAATGAAGAACCAGTTTGACAACTAGTTCGTTTTCGTATCAGAAATTTTACCGAAAGCTTTGAACGTGATCGGTTCACCACGTCCGGCAATCGTGACAGTGAATTCTTCCGAATAATCGCCGGGTTTATTGGGAGGAATAATCGTCAGCGGTAAAACATGAATCGGCTGTGATTCTTTTGGCATCCGGATTTTGAATGCTTCATCATTTGACTCGCATTCGATTTTATTGATTTCAAATGGTTTTCTGCCACGCAGTACCACGTTGACCGTTTTTTCCTGACCAGGAATCATCATACCCAATGAAACGACTTCAGGAGTGATGGTAATATCCGATTCCACTTTTGCTTCCACCAGCAGTGGGACGGTCGTGAAATTGACATCATTCGTTTTCAGCATGATCTGTTCACGGAGTGCTCCCAGTGGTGTTTCGGGAGCCAGTGTCAGTACCAGATTGTAATTCACACGTCCGCCGCCACGAGCCGTTTCGACCGCTTTGGCAGTTAAAGACGGATTCTTGGATTCGATACCGGTAATGGCCCAGTCTTCACGGCCGGCATAACTGACGGCAACTGTGCTTTCTGCGCCTTTGCCGACTTCAACGGAACCGAAGTTCGCAGAGCCGGGAGTGAAGACGACATCCGTACGAATGTAGGCAGTAATCGGAATGCGGATTTCAGCGTACTGTGGAGAATCAATAGTCACAATGACGTTCGAATCTTTTCGTCTTTGAAATCGTGCCGTATCCATTTTCACCTGGATATAACCTTCTTCACCACTTTCGAGGAGATTTTTGGAAGGTTCCGCAGCCGAACAGCCGCAGGTGGTTCTTACATTGGAAATATGGACTGCGTCGGGATAGATATTTTTAATTTTCAGACGGAATTGAGCATCGGAACCACGGGCAATGACACCGAAGTCGATTTTGTCCTTGTCGAACATCTTCTGAGCCCATTCATACTGGGCATAAGAAGGAGAGACGCTCAACACAAACAAAAACAGGCTCAGAATACCAAATCGGAAACTACTCTTTATTAACATTATTGAATCTCACTTCTGCAAAAAAAGAATTAACTTTGATGTATTAATTTTAAAGTTGAGGCGCTGAGATTTGTTAACAGGTAGTCAAGTTAACCGACTTTTTTCAGCACACAACTCTTACATCGTATAGTGCAGAATCCATTCACAGAGACGTTTCACACTACTTTAAAAATTCGGCTCACACAAACTCCCGCGGTTGTCTGAAAAATTCAGAAAACGAAAGAGTCTATCAGGCCTGCATACTAGTGCCAGCATTATACTGCATTTATGTGTCCGAGATCAAATTTGATATTCAGATCATAAGTGATTGGCGTGTGTGACAAATACATCAGTCGGCATCGACACTTCAGGAGATGGCAATTTAGTTCTCATCCGGTGAATTGTCAATGTTGTCTGTTTCTCTTTGAATCTGCTAGCCCTTGTCGGATTAAATAGTCTAATCCGACTCGATTCAATCCCTTTCATGCGGATGTTAAGGATGTCGCAAACAGTTACTATAACTGGTCTTGGGCGAATACTGACTGTACGCGGATTTTCCATCAGAACTGGCCCGGATTCATGCAACCGTTTTGCTTTACCAGCCGCAAATGTCATATTTTTACAGGCTTATCCAAACTGGTTGAAGTGGTTTTTTTACCAGTTCGTAAGGACTCCTAAAGCAGTAGATCTCGAATTCAAAATAATCGACTTTCTTTGATTTCGTCCCAGCACCGCTTCTGGGGAGTGATACGTTTTGAAATAGAGTGTGCTTCGTTGCAAGTCACTCTGACAAATACAACGGACAAGCAATCGCGTTTGTCTGACTGAATGATAAGGGAGACGGGATTTCTTTCGCTATCAGACCAGTCTGGTTTCCTCCGGGGCAATCAACTGGTTCGTTTCATACAAAATAAAAGTGTGTTGAGTTTGAGTTAAAGCTTATGAGAAGTGTCACTGTGTCAAAGTTACGGTGACGGAGAGAACCTCAGTTCGGTCTCATTAAAACAGGGAGCTATAGGTTAAGATGATGAAAAAACAAACTGCCAAGGCAGGTCTTGCCGGACTGTTGGTTCTGGGAATGGCCTGGCTGGCGACGCCGACACAGTTGGAAGCTGGTCATAATAAATGCGGAGGTCATTGCAAGCAGGGCGGACTGTCACTTTTCCATTCCGGGAAATGTTGCAGTCCCTGGAAGCTGGGTCATAAACATAAATCCGGCTGTGGGGAAAGTTCCTGTGGCTGCGGATCAGGGTCAATTGCAGATCACTATTATCAGGGAGCCGTCTATGGTGTGGGAAACAATTCGCGCGGTGGTTGCCAGTCGTGCCAGTCTGGAGGTGGTTTTGCTGGTCCTGATGGGATGGCAGCCGGTCAAGGTGTATCGCCGCCCTTAGCGTATCCGGGAATGGCGATACGACCCACGATTCTGCATTATCCGGGAACGATGGGAACCGCGTATATGCGTCCTACAAGAATGATGCCTGCAGATGGGCCCGAAGGCCACCCCCGTGATGCAGGTTTGGATATCTATGCACCCGGTGCATCGGATATTCGGGTGGTTGCGCTCAATCGTCAGCGGGACGAAATGGTTGGATATCGTGATCCGGCAAATGATGACATCTGGGAATTTGTGACGAAGCGTCCGTTGATTCCCGGTATTGAGCACGTTTATCAGGTGTATGCGATTTATCCGGAAACCGGAGATGTGCCCCAAACCCGACGTGTCCGGTTGATTATGGGACGAATTGTTGAACTCAGTTATAAGGATCGTGCTGATCACACTCCCTGATAACATGTTGAGAGCCATTTAAAGCCTGTAATCAGGTATAACAGGCCGCGAAGTAAGAACTGACGCGAGAGATGTGCCCTCAAGAGATCCAATTCGTCCCAGTGCACCCACGCCTTGTTTTGAACGCGGTAGTTTTTGAGCTGTGAAGACCGGCTGCAGGTTAGCCAGAATGATTCCGCTCAGCTATCATGTTCAGAACAGGGCGTGTTTTTTTGTAATGGCACGGCTCACTCCTTTCATTCCGTCGAGAGTTGAAGCAGGCTGATTCGTGAACGAAGTGGAATATCTGAGAATCATCTCAGGCCAGCGACAGGACTGGCGCGCCCGGCTGCTCAAACCCTGCCTCCGGGTTTTCAGTCTGCCTTATCGTCTCATCATCGAGGTTCGAAACCGGATGTTTGATTGGCGTCTGCGATCGGAGTATCGTCCTGCGGTGCCTGTGATCAGTCTGGGCAATCTGACAACGGGGGGTACTGGCAAGACACCTTTCGTTGCGTATTTGGCGCAATGGTTTCAAAGTCAGGGACTGCAGGTGGCATTGTTGAGTCGCGGCTATCGTGCATTACCGGGCGAGGTGAATGATGAAAAACGATTACTGGACCGTCTTTGTCCCGGAATTCCCCATTATCAGAATCCGAATCGATGTGCTTCCGCAGCGCAGGCGGTCACCGACGGCGCACAACTTCTGATTCTGGATGATGGTTTTCAACACCGCAAGCTCGCCCGCGATCTGGATATTGTCTTAATCGATGTCGTTTGTCCCTGGGGATATGGGGCTTTATTACCCCGCGGTTTGTTACGGGAACCGAAGTCGTCATTAAGACGGGCGGATTTTGTGATGCTCACTCGAACCGATCAATGTTCCCCGGCCGCGCTGGAGAACCTGACGGACGAGATTGTCAGAATGTTTCCCCGCGATCGAATCGCGTATGCTGTATTTCGACCTCAGGGCCTGGTGAATGTCTCAGGAGAAACACAGTCCCTGGAATCGGTCGCAGGGAAAAAAGTGTGGGCATTCTGCGCGATTGGCAACCCGGAGGGCTTTCGTCAGACTTTGGAAACCGCGGGTTTTTGTGTGACCGGGATGCAGGTTTTTCCTGATCATCATCACTATTCGAGTGGCGAACTGCAGGATGTTGGTCTCCAGGCAGCGGCGGCGTCAGCAGATTTGATTCTTACGACAGGCAAAGATCTGGTAAAAATCAGTGAACAGAAGTTTTGCGAAATTCCGGTCTGGGCGGTCGAAATTGGTGCCGAAATCACAGAGGGACGCGAGGACTTTGAGAGAATTTTGCAGTCGGTCGTAAATGAAGTGTCCCCCGATTGAGAACTCGTGGCGGAGTCGAGATCTGATAAATTTGACTTTTTAAACATAAAAAACAATGCAGATTGTCTCGAAACGGGCCGCCGATCCGGAAAATTGAGGTAATCCTGTTTCATAAATGCTTGATTTTGGGTCTTTGTTCTGTCATCCTGAAGGC
>NZ_CALFPF010000214.1 GCF_937919775.1 uncultured Gimesia sp. | reverse complement strand
CTTTAAGGATAGATACATGAACCTTCGCCAGAAGTTACACCGTTTTTTTTGTGGATGTTTAATCACCAGCCAGCTTGCAGGCTGTCACGGTCTGGGTACCGATACGGACCTGCATTACCTGGGTGATAAAGAACTTCAGTATTATGAAGATGTCGCCACAAAAATTGAATACCCGGCTGTTTTTGAAGAAACCCCGGAAGAAATCACCTTCTCGGGCAAGCCGCGAACTCTGGCAGATCGTTCCCAGGATCAGATCTGGGATTTGCCCCTGATGGATGCCATTCATCTGGGCCTGGCGAACAGTGAAGTCATCCGAGTTGCCGGCACGCTCGGAACGAACGGCAACGGAGTATTAAATAATCCGGACGGCACTCCGACCATTTTTGATCCTTCCATCCAGGAAACCAACGTTCTGTTGGGTGGATCACGGGGCGTCGAAGCGGCTCTCTCTGCCTTTGATACAACGTTTACCGCGAATATGCTCTGGGGCCGCTCGGAACAGGTTCAGAACAGTCCGTTTTTTGGTGGGAGTCCCGGCGGTACTTTGACTCAGGAAACCGGTCAATTTCAATCCGGCCTCTCGAAAACATTTGCGAACGGCGGACAATTTGCCCTTTCGCATAACTGGAATTATACGGGCAGCAATGCGACCAGTCAGTTATTTCCTTCCAGCTACGCAGGCAACGCAGGCCTGTCTTATCGTCAACCATTCCTGGCAGGAGCCGGAGTGGATTATACCCGGATTGCCGGCCCGATTGGTTCCGGTTTTACCGGTATTACCGGGGTCAGTCAGGGGGTCGTGATCGCCCGCATCAACAATGACCTGGTGCTGGCCGACTTCGAGAAAAATGTTCGTAATCTGGTGTCTGATATTGAAGAGACCTATTGGCAACTCTATCTGGCTTATCGCCTGTATGACACGCAGGTAGTCGCCCGCAATTCGGCATTACGCAGTTGGCGCGAAGCCCATGCCAAGCTGGAAGCCGGTGGTACAAGAAACTTCAAACCCGCAGACGAAGCTCAGGCGAAAGATCGCCTGTTTGAAACACAATCGTTAGTCCAGGCCACGCGCAGCGATATTTACACGGCGGAGAGTCGTTTCCGTCGGCTGGTGGGGCTGCCCGTTAATGACGGTAAAATTATCCGCCCGATCGACGACCCCGTCTCAGCAGAATTCACTCCTGACTGGAGTATCTGTCTGACGGAAGGTCTGGTTCACCGGGTCGAACTGCGTAAACAAAAATGGAACATCAAGAGCCTCGAATTTCAGCGGATGGCGGCAACCAGCCTGACCAGACCGCGACTGGACCTGGTATCCAGTTATCAGGTTAACGGTTTCGGGGATCAACTGCTCAGTCAGAAAAACACGGATGGTGTAACCTCTCAGGGCCTACATAACGCTTATGGAACACTTCTGGACAACGACCAGGACAGTTGGACCATCGGCTGGGAATTCAGTATGCCGCTCGGTTTCCGGTCGGCTCATGCTCAGGTTGAGAATCTGGAATTTCGAATCTCGAAAGCGCGTGCCTTGCTGCAAGCGCAGGAAATGGATGTCAGTCAGGAACTGGCCATCACTTTTCAGGACCTGGCCAAGAACTACGCGACCGCTCAATCCAATTTCAACCGTTGGCGCGCTGCCCGAAGACGGGTTGAGTTGTTTGACGCAGAAGTTCAGGCAGGAACTACAACCCTCGATACTCTGCTGCGTGCCCAGTCCAGTCTGGCCTCTGCCGAAACAGAATATTATCGTTCGCTCGTGGCTTACAACGTGGCAATCAAGAACCTCCACAAGTGGAAAGGAACTTTGCTGAAACACAACAATATCCACTTAATGGAAGGCGAATGGTCTCCGGCAGCCTATCAACAGGCGATCAGACGAGCCTGGGCCAGAACGCACGGCATCGATGCTGACAGACTCCAAAGCAAACCAGAACCGTTTGTAGCTGATGGCTATATTGGTGAAGTGGGTGTAATGCCAGCACAAGAAGGAGCATCCTATGAAAGCGGACAGGAACGCGTGACACCAGACATTCTGCCCGTGCCCGAACCAGAGATGTCTCCGGATTACGCACCACCGGTTCCGGCAACCAGCAGTGAACCCGCGGCCCGCCTTGAATATGATCCCGAAAGCAGGAATCCTTTTGCTGCGACAAATTCGGAAAAGGCGGTCAATGCAGCACTCAGTAACGAAGCAGAGCCGTCTTCCTTAGACATCAGACGGGTATCAGCGACGCAGGATGAACTGCCAATCGTAGATACCGAGCAGAAAATGGATGTAGAATTCTTACCTGCTACCAGTTTTGTGGAGTAGATTGCCTGCTGCATTATCTGGGTTACTCCGATAATGCAGCTTTCACAGGC
>NZ_CALFPF010000213.1 GCF_937919775.1 uncultured Gimesia sp. | reverse complement strand
ATATTTTCTGCTTTTCCCAATGATCTCCTGCAATCGGTGGAATATTTTATGTCGTTGAATTCGAAGCTCCTGTCAAATCGTATCTGTTGTGTGCTCACCTTCGCTGTTATGGGATTGGCATCCAATGTCATGTTTTCCGCTGAGAAAAATGCCGAGAAAGATACGGAGAAACCGGGCACGCAAGGCAATGGCAATTTTGTCATCGGTCCCGACTATAAAATTGCCCCGGATCTCACCGATCAGGGCAATCCCAAGGGAAAGTTTTTCGAGTTCTCGATGCCTTTGAAAGACAGCAAGATTTTTCCCGGCGATGACAAAACGCTCGATCCCCAAAAGCCCGTGCGCGAAACGCGTAAGATTTTCGTTTACGTTCCCGCCGCCTACAAGGACGGCACGAAGGCCCCGATATTAGTCACCCATGACGGACCGAGCCGCATGGATCTGGTCCGTCATGCGTTGGATAATCTGACGATCTCGAAGGACCCGGAACGCAGGCTGCCGGCCTTCATCGTGATCGGCGTCGAAAACGGCGGTAACGACGGCAAGGGGAGCGAGCGCGGTCTGGAATATGATACAATGTCAGACCGCTACGCGCGATTTATCAACGACGAAGTCCTGCCGGGCGTGCTGAATAATAAAGAGATCCGAGCCGCCTACCCGAACATCGCTTTTACCGACGATCCCTGGGGCCGCGCCACGATGGGCTGCAGCTCCGGCGGGGCGGCTGCGTTGACGATGGGCTGGTTCCGTCCGGATCTGTTTCGTCGCTTGATTACGTACTCGGGAACGTTCGTTGATCAGCAGGATGATGATGCCCCCGAAGAAGCGAAGTACCCGCTCGGTGCGTGGGAATATCATTCCAGTATGAAGCTGATTGAAAACAGTGAGAAGAAACCGCTGCGAATCTTCACTCACGTCGCCGAAAATGACCTGCGCGCGAACGATCCGGAAGAGACCTATCATAACTGGGTGATGGCCAACGAACGGACCGCCGCCTCTCTCAAAGCCAAAGGTTATGACTACCGTTATGTTTTCAGCCGTGGCACGCGGCACTGTGATCGCAAAGTCTTCGAACAGACGCTGGCCGACACGCTGATCTGGATGTGGCGCGGTTATCAACCGGAGTGATCAAGCCGCAGGACATCACGAAACAGGATATTTGATTGGATCACGGGGTGAAACAGGGGATGACTGAAATCAGGAACGTCCTATCCTCTGTCTGACTTCGGATTCCACTTATTTTATTTCAGAGTATCAATCAATGAATCACATGATTCCTGAGGTCGATGGTTATATCAGCAAATCCCCAAAGTGGCAGGCAGAATTGACGCAATTGAGGAGAATCATTCTGGACTGTCAGTTGACTGAAGCCTGGAAGTGGCGTGCGCCCTGTTACACGTTTCAGAACAGTAACATCGTGTTGATGAGTGTCTTGAAAGAATACTGTGCGCTGAGTTTTTTCAAAGGTGCTTTGTTAAAAGATACCAGGGAGATTCTCAAAAAACCGGGGGAGAATACGCAGGCGGCCCGCCTGATTCGGTTCACCAGTGTGCAGGAAATCGTAGCGTTGGAACCGGTCCTGAAAGCGTATCTTTCCGAAGCCGTTGAAGTGGAACAGGCCGGCTTGAAAGTGGATTTTAAAAAGGAGCCCGAGCCTGTTCCGGAAGAATTACAAAATAAACTGGATGAACTGCCCGCCTTCAAAACAGCCTTTGCTGCCTTGACGCCGGGACGTCAGAGAGCCTACCTGATGCATTTTTCTGCCCCCAAACAAGCGAAAACGCGGGAGTCAAGGATCGAAAAATGTATGCCGCGCATTCTCGATGGAAAGGGCCTGAATGATTGCACCTGCGGCCTTTCCCAAAAGCTGCCCGCCTGCGACGGCTCGCACAAGCAGATTCGCTGAGGTAATCAATCAACGACAACAATGGAGCAGCATTCCTCAAGTGATCCCCTTTGTTGAGTCGGAATTCGACCATTGCTGCGTTATTTAGAACTGATTCTGAATCATTCAAGTCAGGTGCCTTTAGAAAACCATGCGACAGATATCACTTGCCATCAACACGATAGTCGCTATTTTCTTCGTGGGATTTCTCACGTACACGTTTGTTGCGCGCCAGCATCTGGAAGGGCGTGCTCGTCAGTTTGTCACGGAAAAGACGATTGATTACGCCCGGCCGTTGGTGGGAGTCGTCGAAGAAGCGATGGAATCTCCGCTCGTGAAACGGCTTCTGAGTGACGATCAGAAAGCTGCCATCCTGCAGCAGATCGCTTTATACAAGCAGGAGCCGTCTGCCTACATTGCCGACCTGACTCGCCAGAAGAAACTTCCGCCTGCCCCGCAAAAGTGGAATCCACTACTGAAGCAGGTCCGCGAAACCAAAGAGCGCATCCGGAAATTTTACGATGACACTCTGGCTGCCTTAATTGTAGATCTGCGTATCTTTGCCTTTTCGAACCTCTGTGCTGCGCTCATCGCGTTCTACCTGGCGTACTGGTCTCCCCG
>NZ_CALFPF010000212.1 GCF_937919775.1 uncultured Gimesia sp. | reverse complement strand
AATAACAGACCATTTTAAGAAACAGCAATTGCGTTTAAGGATAGAATAAAATGAGCGTTGATGTCACACTGCCTGTCCTCTCGCCAAAAGATTTTGCCAGCGATCAGGAAATTCGCTGGTGCCCGCGCTGCGGCGATTATTCCATTCTCGCCCAGATGAAAAAAGTTCTGCCGACACTCGGCATTCCCAAAGAAAAATTCGTGTTTGTGTCGGGGATCGGCTGTTCGAGCCGTTTTCCTTATTACATGAACACATACGGGATGCACAGTATTCACGGCCGGGCGCCTGCAATCGCGACGGGCGTGAAACTGGCCAATCCCGATCTGCAGGTCTGGGTGATCACCGGCGACGGCGATTCGCTGTCGATCGGCGGCAATCATTTCATGCACGTGCTGCGTCGCAACGTGGACCTGAAAGTGATTATGTTCAACAATCAGATTTACGGTTTGACCAAAGGGCAATACTCGCCTACCAGTCCTACGGGAACTAAAACCAAGAGTACGCCTTTCGGTTCGGTCGATCGTCCGTTGAATCCGTTGTCGGTCGCCATTGGTGCCCGTGCGACTTTCGCTGCCCGCTCGGTCGATGTGGACATCAAACATCTGTGTAATGTGCTCGAACGGGCAGCCCACCATAAAGGGACTGCCTTTGTAGAAGTCTATCAGGATTGTAACGTATTTAACTCAGGCGCGTTTGAATTTGCTTCCAAGAAGGATCAGAAAGAAGACAATGTCATCTATCTCGAACACGGCAAACCGCTGATCTTCGGGAAGAATCGGGACAAGGGCGTTCGCCTGAACAGCCACGATCAACCGGAAGTCGTGGAACTTGGTAAAGGGATTACGGAAGATGATCTGCTGTTCCACGATGAAAAGTCAGAGGATATGAACCTGGCGTTTCTGCTGGCTGGCATGCGTTATCCGGAAATGCCCGAACCGATGGGAGTCTTCCGTTGCGTCGAGCAACCGACTTATAACGATGCGGTTTACCGGCAGGTGGAATCCGCCACGGAACGAAACGGCGAAGGAGATCTGGAAGCATTGTTTCAGACCGGCGATACCTGGACTGTTTAAACCAGATCGCGCGTTAAATATAAAAAGACGTTACAGTCATCGCTGTAACGTCTTTTTTTGCGGTTTAGTGGATGAGCGCAATGTGTTCCAGAACGCATCACATTTCACTGTAACGTCTCAAATGGTTCGGGAGAGGTTACAGTAGGCTATTTCGGGGCTTCTTCTTTGCCAAACGAAAGCCGCATCTGCCGCGTTTCCGCGGGGTCCAGTTCTTTGAATAACAGACTGGGTTGAATGCCTTTGTTGTTCTGATATTTATCGCTGCAATATTCGACGATTTCGCCGATGACAGTATTGTAAATGATCTGGCAGATCGCGACTCCCGCGTAAACACGAACCGGTTGTGCGACTGTGATTTCCAGTGTCCAGTAACCACAGAATCCGATATCCCCGACGCCGGCTGTCGCATGTACAGAAATTCCCAGTCGTCCGATCGAAGAACGACCTTCCAGCAAGGGAACCAGATTGTGGGTTTCCGTCCGCTCGACGGTGCGGCCCAGATAAAGCTGGCCGGGATAAAGCACCATACCTTCTTCGGGGATGACGTGTTTTCCCAGTCGATTGGGGCGGGCCATGTCGAGAACAATTTCCTCGTAGACCATCAACTCGTTGTGCAGGCAGAGGTTATAGCTGTTTGGGTTCAGATACTTTTCATGAAAAGGCTCAATGACAATATCTGTTCCCAATCGCGCTTGAATTTCTTTCCCGGTCAGGATCATGGGCTTCTCATTAACGTTGAGGTTGAAAAAAGACTCTGCATACAGGAAACATAAACCGCCGGGAGACGGCTTTCAACGGTCCTGCCTCGTGTTTTCAGAATCAGTGCCAAGTACAAGAAATTACCTGTGACCCTCTGTCTGAGCTAAAGCGGCTTCAATCCCATGCGCGGGCAAATTTTCAAGAGCCCGCATTCTGTACAGCGCGGCTTGCGGGCGACACAGGTGGCGCGGCCGTGCAGAATCACGCGGTGTGAAAAATCGATCCATTCGCTTTTCGGCAGGACCTCGATCAGATCCCGCTCGATGATTTCCGGATTTTTGCTGGTGGTGAGTCCGAAGATGTTACAGATGCGTTTGACGTGCGTATCAACGACGACGCCGCTGGGAATGCCGAATGCGGTGCCTAACACGACATTGGCTGTTTTTCTGCCCACGCCGGGCAATGCCACCAGTTCTTTCAATGTGCGGGGAACTTCTCCGTCGTACTGTTCTGTCAGCGCCAGTGCCATCTTGCGGATATTGGTTGCTTTCGCGCGGAAGAAACCGAGCGGATAGACAATCTTCTCAACGTCGGCCTGTTGACTGGCTGCCAGTTTTTCGGCGGTCGGATATTTCTTGAACAGAGTTGGCGTGGTGGCGTTCACACGCTCGTCCGTGCATTGCGCCGACAAGATCGTGGCGACCAGCAGTTGGAAAGGGGAATCATGGATCAGCGCACATGCGGGTTTCGGAAACAATTTGGCAAGACCGCGCGTGATTTTGCGGGCATGTTTCTTTTTCTCAACAAGCGAGTCGGCATAATTGGAATTCTTTGCGGACTGTGTTTGTTTTTTAGCCATAATTTGCGTGACAATTCCCAAATTGGAGTGCTAGTCTGATTGGCACAAGCTGAGCCATCCGGCATTGATTCGACATGCGTCTCAGTATGTTAGACCATGAATTGTTTTTCAATGATTTGAATAGAGAAATATAGAATGACCGTATTCAGCGATCTGATAGAGCAAGAACTCCCGGCATTTTCCGGAATTGTTCCCGTCCTGGAACTGGAGGATCGTGTACTTCTGCCGCATTCTATATTATCCCTCAGAATGACTGCGGCTGCGGACTGTCAGTTGATTGCTGATGCCATCAGTGATAACGCTCTGGTTGCAGTGACTCTGAAACAGACCAGCATTGATACCGGATACGAAGTGCGGCAAGCCGCTGCGATCGGCTCTGTCTGTCTGGCGTCGATCGTGGCTCCTTATCAACTGCAATCGGGCGATTATTCAATTCTGCTACGAGGCATCTGCCGCGCGCGTTCTGTCGTGATACAGGAATCGGATTGCCCTTATCAAAAAGCCCTGCTCGAACTGAATCCCGATTTTTATGCAGACCAGCCGGTGATACACCGCGAACATCGCCAGCTCGAATTGCTGGAACACTATGCCAGAAACTTTTTAGACAATTCCTCAGATCCGACTTATTATCATCTGCTGCATCGGGAAATTTCTCTGGGCAAACTTTGTGATACCCTGGCAGATACGATCAATCTGCAGCCCGCCTTGAGCCGTTTAATTTTAGAAGAACACGATGTCGATCTCCGCAGCGATCTCCTGTTGAATTTTCTTAAAAATAAACTGCGCGAACAGCAATGCAACCCGCTCGGCCACGCGATCTCGACGGAATTCAGTCAGAACTGATCAGACGCCGTCGATTCAGGCTCCTTTTCTCAAACTTATCTGATCCCTGACGGGCTGAAACTTCTTGTGGCTGCGTCCCTGGTTTCATAAGATAAGAGTCTGGGATGATTTACAGGCGAAAATGCGTCTGCCTTTGATTATTTAACCGGGGATCTGCTGAAATGAACAAACCTGAGTTCCGTTTCCCGTTGATGTTTTTTTTTCTGTTTGTGACAGTCGGAATCGCCTCTGCCGCGCCGGCGAAATCACTAACGAGCCGCCCCAACATTCTCTTTTGTATTGCCGACGACGCCTCCTTTCCGCATATGGGCGCGTATGGCTGTTCGTGGGTCAAGACGCCGGGCTTTGACCGGGTGGCGCGGGAAGGGCTCCTCTTTACGAACGCGTACACTCCCAATGCCAAATGTGCTCCGTCGCGTGCCTGCATTCTGACCGGCCGAAATTCATGGCAACTCAAAGAGGCCGGAAATCACATGGCGTTTTTCCCGCCGGAATTCAAAACCTATGTCGAAGCGTTAGCCGAGACCGGATATACGGTCGGCAAGACGGCAAAAGGCTGGGCACCGGGCGTCGCCGTGGATGCAGCAGGCAAACGCCGCGATCTCGCGGGACCCGCATATAACAGTCAAAAAGCAAAACCCCCCGCGAGCGGGATTTCACCCATTGATTACGCCGCCAATTTTGAGCAGTTTCTGAAAGACTGTCCCCAGGGGAAGTCCTGGTGTTTCTGGTATGGCGGTCTGGAACCACATCGCGGATATGAATATGGTTCCGGGATCAAAAACGCGGGCAAGAAACTCACCGACATCGACCGGGTCCCCTCGTATTGGCCTGATAATGAAGTCATTCGAAATGACATGCTCGATTATGCCTATGAGATCGAGCACTTTGATCGGCATCTGGTCAGAATGCTGGAATTACTTGAGCAGCAGAATCAACTGGAGAATACGATTATTGTCGTGACTGCCGACAACGGGATGCCGTTTCCCCGCGTCAAAGGGCAGGAGTACGAACGCTCGAACCATTTGCCGCTGGCGATCATGTGGCAGCAGGGGATCAAAACGGAAAATCGAGTGATCGATGATTACGTCAGCTTCATCGATTTTGCGCCGACGTTTATCGAGGTCGCAGGACTGAAGTGGGAGCGGACGGGCATGCAACCCGCTGCGGGGCGAAGTCTGACGGACATTTTTCAATCTGAGAAATCCGGTGTCGTCAATGCCCGGCGCGATCATGTGCTGATCGGCAAGGAGCGGCACGATATCGGCAGACCGTCCGACCAGGGTTATCCGATTCGCGGAATTGTGAAAGCTGGCATGTTGTATCTGAAGAATGACGAACCCGGTCGCTGGCCCGCCGGCAATCCGGAAACGGGATATCTGAATTGTGACGGCAGCCCGACCAAGACCGCCATTTTGCAACTCCGCAGGGAAGGGCAGGATGTGCAGTTCTGGACCTGGGCTTTCGGCAAACGACAGGCGGAAGAGTTGTATGCGATTCAGGACGACCCGGAATGTATGAAAAATCTGGCCGCGTCGCCGGAATTTCAGATCCTCAAGAATTCCCTGAAACAGCAGCTGCAGGAAGAATTGACGGCGCAACAGGACCCGCGTGCTCTGGGGAACGGTGCCGTGTTCGAAGGTTATCAATACTCAGACCCCCGCACGCGCCATTTTTACGAGCGGTACATGAAGGGCGAACCGGTCAAAGCGGGCTGGGTGAATGAGTCCGACTTTGAAAGCGGACCACTCGACTGATGAGCGGCTACAGTGTTACCGGTCTGCTTTTTTAGCAGAGAGATAACCGGCCGAGGACTGGAAGTATTTTTGTCTTCTGCGCTCTTTGTCTGTTGAAGCGGCGGACAAACCTGCCTGGAGGTCTTCCAGATTTGCGGCACAGTAGCGACAGCCGGTCTGATGCAGGTGGAATTCGATATGGCTGTGAAATTCGGGTGTGAGCGTTTCGAGTAAATAACCCCCTAACTGGCTGCGCGAAGGACAACTGAGGTGATTTCTTCTCCAGATTTCACCTACGGAATGTGCGCCATGATCGCGCTGGCGTGATAGCTGAGCAAGGCGGACGCGCAGCGAGTCGGAGTGTCTGAGTGACTCTTCGACCTGCGACATCAGTTCGACGGAAAGTGACTCGTCCAGATATGCCAGCAATTCCTGATCTGTAAAAGGGCCTGCATCCATCAGTTAGGAGCCTCGGTAAAGTCAAAAATGAATCGGTTGCTTTTTGAAACGCAGGTTCCATTATTGCCAAAAAATAACGGGCTTTAAAGACTCTTCTTGTAAACAGTTGTGTATTTTGGAAGAAACGGAGATCGGCCCGCCATGCATGAAACTTTTTTGATTGATTCGTGAATTTAAGCAAAAAAAAGCTGAAGAAGTCGTTTTTCCAGTTAGGCAACGTGGTTTCTATTGCCCGGATGGTTGTCGCTGGAAGCTTTGCTCGTTAGCATACCGAATAAGAATTGACGCGCTTAAGTTGCGCCTGCCGGCGCCTGTATGTGGTCACTGCTCTAATCAATGTTTACCAGATCCGGTAACGCACTTCTTTCGATCGCGTGAAGTCAGCATGTCAAGTGTCACTGAGGGAAGGTGATTCAGAGCGTGGCAAATAGATTTGTTTGTATAGAAGAATTGAAGGAAACAAAGTGGCTGCTCAAGCAAATGCTTTATCGATCGAAGAGTTGAAGGAAAAAGGGAAAGTCCTTCGCCGTCTGATTATTCGTATGACGACCGAAGCCGGCAGCGGACACCCCAGCAGCAGCCTGTCTGCCGTTGAAGTGGTGAACGCACTCTGGTTCGGCGGTTTCATGAAGTACGACGCTCAAAATCCGACCTGGGCAGCCCGGGATCGTTTCATTTTGAGTAAAGGGCACGCCGTACCGGTATTGTATGCAGCCATGGCGGAAGCAGGTTACTTTTCAGTTGATGATGTAATGACCCTGCGCAAACTGGGCAGCCCGTTTGAAGGTCACCCGAATATGAAACGTCTTCCCGGAATTGAAGCCTCAACCGGCTCGCTGGGGCAGGGGTTGTCACTGGGCATCGGTCAGGCTCTCGGAGCACGCTTGAACAAGAACGGCGCCAATGTATTTGTCGTGATTGGTGATGGCGAGATGGGCGAAGGTCAGGTCTGGGAAGCGTTAGCAGGTGCTGAAAAGTACAAGCTGGGCAACTTGACTGCCATCATCGACCAGAACGGATATCAGCAGACCGGGGCCACCAAAGATGTTCTCGATCTGGGGTCCTTTGAAGAAAAAATTGCCGCCTTTGGCTGGCATACACAGACAATCAATGGCAACTGCCAGGAGTCAGTCGTCGCAGCGCTGGAAACCGCTTCCAAAATCACGGATCGTCCCAAGGCCATTATTTCACAGACCAAAAAAGGGTATGGAATTCTGCCGGTTCTGGAAGCAACGGGAGACAGTAACTTTCACGGTAAACCGCTTTCGCCTGAGTTGGCAGAAAAAGCGCTGGCGTATCTCGGTTAGAACCTGTGCTTTCATGTTTTCTGTGCGGGGGATCAGATCCAGCCAGAAAATACCTGA
Source organism: uncultured Gimesia sp. (assembly GCF_937919775.1). Taxonomy (GTDB): domain Bacteria; phylum Planctomycetota; class Planctomycetia; order Planctomycetales; family Planctomycetaceae; genus Gimesia. The sequence continues at coordinate 9,174 of NZ_CALFPF010000212.1, read as the reverse complement.
CGGCAGCTCGAATCAAATCAACATAAAAAGTCAACTCACAGACAAAAGAGACAGAGCATTATGTATTTAGGCGAAATGAGTGGATTGAAAATCGGACAAGCCACCCGCGATGCGTTTGGTGATGCATTGAAAGAACTGGGTGAGAAATATCCGGAAATTGTGACCGTCGATGGTGATGTCGGAAATTCAACACGCACTGAAGTATTTGCGAAGGCGTTTCCGGAACGTGCATTCAACATGGGGATTGCGGAAAGCAATATGGTCAGCGTGGCCGGTGGTCTGGCTTCCACCGGGAAGATTCCCGTTGTCGCCAGTTTTGCTGCATTTTTATTATGCAATGCCTACGATCAAATCAGAATGTCGATCGCCTTTCCGGGCATGAACGTGAAACTGGTGGGAACGCACGCTGGGATTTCGATTGGCGAAGATGGTCCTTCGCAGATGGGAATTGAAGATGTGTCACTGGCCTGCAGCCTGCCCGGAATGGTCGTAATTGTAACTGCTGATGCGGTCTCCACCAAAGCAGCGACGGCAGCTATGATTGAATACGAAGGTCCCGTTTATCTGCGGCTCGGGCGACCGAATGTTGCTGAGATCTATACCACCGAGGATACATTTGAAATCGGAAAAGCCAATACCGTTCGCGAAGGCGACGATGTGACCATCATTGCCAATGGGCTCATGGTGGCAGGTGCCCTTGATGCCGCGACCAAACTGGCTGAAGAAGGAATTAGCGCACGTGTGATCGATATGCACACAGTAAAACCGATCGACGTCGATGCCATTCAGAAAGCAGCACGCGAGACCAGCGCGATTGTTGTTGCAGAAGAGCATATGTCACATGGCGGTTTAGGGTCTGCAGTTTCCATGGTGGTTTCACAAGCAAATCCGGTTCCGATGGCTTATGTCAATGTCGGTGACTGTTTTGCGGAAAGTGGTGATCCCCAGGGGCTGTTGGACAAGTATGGTTTGACTGCTGCTGCGATTATCGAAGCTGTCAAGAAAGTGAAATAATGAGCTGAAAGCCCTCTTGGGAAGACAAGGGGGCTTTGTTTATTGTTGTTTCGGAAAAACTGATTCTAAGTCCCGTTCACATTTGATGAGAGAACTTTGTGACTGAGTTTCGCGCGTTTTATAATGCTGACCCGCCGCAGTTGCTGAAATTATGGCATGCTGCAGGACTGGGAAGAGGAGCTGCGGAATGTCTCACGAATGATGCTTTTGAAGTACTGATTTACTCTCAGCCCTACTTCGATCCGGACGGGCTGATCGTTGCCGTTGAAAATGGTGAAGTGGTCGGCTTTGTGCTGGCGGGCTTCGGGCCTAACGCGGAAGAATCGGCGCTGGACTATACTCAAGGCGTGATCTGCGCGGTCATTGTACATCCGAATTTTCGACGACAGGGAATCGGTCGTGAACTGGTTTACCGGGCGGAATCCTATCTCAAGTCGAAAGGCGCAACCTTGATTACGGCTGGTCCTTCCGGCCTGGTGTCACCTTATTTAGTTGGCCTGTACGGTGGAACGCGTCCCTCCGGTTTCCTGTTATCCGATCCGCTGGCAGCGCCGTTCTTTGAAACGATCGGCTATCATGCCATCAAATCGATTCGCATTTATCAACGCGACCTGCTCGGTCCCAAATCCCCCATCAAATTTCATCTGGTCAACATTCGTCGCAAAATGCAGTTGATGATTTCTGAGGATTTTAAGGCACCCAACTGGTGGTGGTTGACGCGGATGGGCAGACTGGAGACACTCCATTTCGAGCTTGTGCCTAAAACGGGAGAAGCGGCAGTTGCCTCTGCCACAGTCGTGGGGCTGGATTTATACATTCCCAAGTGGGAAGAGCGGGTGATCGGACTGACGGATGTCTTTGTGAAAGAAGCGGAGCGGTCCAAAGGTTACTGCCAGTCACTGTTGCTGGAAATCGCCCGTCGGCTGCAGGATGAACTGATTACCAAGCTGGAATGGCATGTCGAGGAGTCCAACACAGCCGCCTCGCATGTTGCGCTAGCCGTCGGTTATTATCAGGTCGATACTGGTATTGTATATCAACTGATTTCACGTTAGCGTGTAATTAAATGTCGGCAGCGTCATTTTAGAGTAGAGGCTTTGGCTGTTCCTGTTTGTTATCAATCCTGATTCAACGCCGAAAAAGGTGACCGTTCATGGCGGCATTATATATTACTGAGGATGACGTTCGTTCCATAATGGATATGGAGAAATCCTTACTCATCATTCATAAAGTGTTTAAAGAGCTTGCCTCCGGAAGAGCCATCAATGAACCGCGGCAGCGCGTCCGGGCACCGGGCATTATGCTGCACACGATGTCGGCTGCGAATGAATACTTGAAATATGTTGGCTGGAAATCGTATACGACAACCAAAACGGGCGCGCAGTTTCATGTCGCCATCTACGATCAGGAAACCGGCGAGATGCGTGCCTTGATTGAAGGCGATTTCCTCGGACAACTGCGCACAGGCGCCGCCAGCGGTGTGGCGACGGAATATATGGCGCGCCCCGATTCGAAAGTCGTTGGTCTGTTCGGAGCCGGCCTGCAGGCGCGAACTCAATTACAGGCCGTCTGTTTAACACGCAAGATTGAATTCGTCTCCGTCTACTCGCGTGATTTTGAGAAGTGCAGCCGGTTTGCCGAAGAGATGACGGAGCTGTGTGACGTCGAAGTCAAAGCCTCTCATTCTCCCGATGAAACGGCGGCCGAAAAAGATATCGTGATTTGTGCCACCACCAGCAAGGCCCCGTTATTTGACGGCCGCGTACTCGATGAAGGAACCCACATGAACGTCGTCGGATCGAATCATCGTTCCCGGCGGGAAATCGACCGTACCACCATCAAACGGGCCGATGTAATTGTCTGTGATGATATCGAGCAGTGTAAGCTGGAAGCAGGAGATTTCATTCAACCCGTGGACGAAGGCATCACCGACTGGCGGCTGATGCATAACCTGTGCGAGATCGTCGCCGAACGTCAAACGGGTCGCGCCACCGAAGATCAGGTGACACTATTCAAGTCGGTCGGACTGGCTGTGGAAGATGTGGCGATGGGCGTTAAAGTCTACGAACTGGCACTCGAAGAAGGCCTGGGCGTCGATTTACCGTTTTGAAGTCAGCCAGACAAAGTGAAATCGCCTTACGAATTCCGTTTTTCCTGTTGTTTGACTGCCTGATAGATCTGTTCCATCTCCTGCAGAGACGCGGCCTGAATCGAGCGGCCTGTTTTTTCCAGTTCCTGTTCGATCTGCTGCACCCGCTGTTGAAACTTGCGGTTACTTTTTCGCAGCGCTTCTTCCGGGTTGATTTTCCAGCGACGGGCGATGTTGGCGACCACAAACAGAATATCGCCTAGCTCGCCTTCCACCCGCGCACGCAGTTCGGGATCGTCAATTTCTGTGTCAGCAATGATCTCAGCTTCTACGGTGGCTGGTGTGTCAGGGATTTTCCCTGCAGGATAAATTTCGTCCGCCAGTTCCTGGATCTCTTCGCGTAATTTATCAAACAGCATATCCCGATGCGGAAAGTCATAGCCGACTTTGGCCGCTTTCTCAGCCACGCGTGCGGCACGGGCGAGCGCAGGCAACGCTTCAGGCAGGCCATCGAAAATGGAACGCCGCTGTTTTTCCTGTTCTTTGATCTGGTCCCAGTTTTTGCGAACCTCTTCAGGCGTTTCCGCGCTGACATTTCCAAAAACATGCGGATGGCGGTCGATCATTTTCTGAGTCAGCCGATCCACCACGTGCGTTAAATCGAAGCGGCCTTCATCGGCGGCGATCTGGGAATCGAGGACAATCTGCAGCAGCAGGTCGCCCAGTTCTTCAATAATATGCTGATCATTGCCGGAATCGATGGCTTCCAGGAGTTCGTAAGTCTCTTCCAGTGTGTACGGTTTGATCGATTCCAGCGTCTGCACCCGGTCCCACGGGCAACCTTCCGGTGATCGCAGACGGGCAATGACATCGCAAAGCTTTTCAAATGCAGGGGTTAAGATGTTATAATCGGGAGGCGTACCCGGTGCGGGGGCCGAATCAATGGGGGAGCGGGCCGGCTGGCTTTGATGATCGGAATCTGTCATTGTTCTACCGTATGATTCACCTGTGAGCTGTAGTAGTGTAGGATGGTGATATCGTAGCGAGTTCGCTTCGCCCTGAAAATTCACAAAGAAATCATGAGGCATAAAAGATGAGTTTTCTCAAGAAAAGTTCGACAGCGGTATGTGTATTGTTACTGTCTCTGGGTTCGGGAATAGCCGCTGATTCCGCGCAGCCGAAAGACGAGGCAGCGAAACAGCAGGAAATGCTGGAACAGAAGTTTGAGCAGCAGATGACCGGTGCAACGCTGGTGGGCCATTTTACGGTGGATGGCAACACCAATGGCAAACCGCCACGCGAAGAACGATATGAGATCGCTTCCGCCAAAAAACTGGCAGGCAATCAATGGTTGCTCACCGCACGCATCAAATACGGCGACAATGATGTCAGTGTGCCGATGCCCCTGAATGTATTCTGGGCAGGAGACACCCCCGTCATTTCGCTGACAAATTTAACGATTCCTGGTTTAGGGAACGCGTTTACCTCGCGTGTGATGTTCTTCGAAGGACGCTATGCGGGAACCTGGCAGCATGGTAAAGTGGGCGGGAACCTCTGGGGCAGAATCGAATACGCAGAGAAGAAGCCTGAATCCGATCAGGAAAAATAATGTCAGCCATGTATCAGCAATCTGAGGAGTCTGTTTTCATGCGGAAGAAATGTTCTTTATGCGTCTTTGTTTTAGTTTACTTTGTAACCTGCAATGGGACGCTGATGGCTGCCGAAAAAACTTCTGAAACAAAGCAACCTCCTCTGATTCCGATCAAAGTCAAAAGCACCCTCGATCAGAGTTTGCAACCGTCGCTGATCTGGGTGCCGGAATCCGCAAAAACCACTCCTGCCCCACTGTTGGTGTTCCTGCATTCCTGGAGTGGTAACTATAAGCAGGATAACGCCAAGTGGCTGAACGAAGCGCGGAAACGAGGCTGGATTTATCTGCACCCGGATTTTCGGGGGGTGAATCAACAGCCGGAAGCCTGCGGTTCCCGGTTGGCCCGCCAGGATATTCTGGATGCGATTGCTTATGTGATCGAGCATTATCACGTCGATCAAAGCCGCATTTATCTGGCAGGATCCTCGGGAGGCGGTCATATGACGATGCTGATGGTGGGCCATCATCCGGATCGGTTTTCGGCTGCTTCGGCGTGGGTTGGCATCAGCGAACTGGCAGACTGGTATCAGTTTCATGTCAAGGACGGAGAACCGCAGAACTACGCACGCATGATCTTGAAGTCGCTGCAAGGCAAGCCGGGGGCTTCTGCTGAAATCGATGCGGAATATCGAGATCGTTCTCCCCTGTACTGGATCGCGAACGCCACCGAAGTGCCTTTGGATCTCAACGCCGGTGTGACGGACGGGAAAACCGGCTCTGTTCCTTTTGCTCACACATTGCGCGCCTTCAATATGCTCGCGGAAAAGAATCAGACGACTCCGGTTTCAAAGGCGGAAATGCAACAACTGTGGGATCATGGCAAACTGCAAACGCCTACGCCAACCGATCAGATGTCGGATGAAACCTACGGCCGCGACATTCATCTGAGGCGGAATTCCGGTGTAGCGCGTGTCACCATTTTTCAGGGTGGGCATGAAGGCTTACCCGAACCGGCCTGTGAATGGCTGTCAAAGCAGTCGCGTGATACTTCGACATTCGGGAAAAACAGAACCGGTCAGAAATGATTTTACCAGGGAGCCGATTCAGCCTGTCTGATGAGTGTCATCCGGTATGAATTACTTGAGAGTGAACGTAACGTTGTCTGTCTGGTGAAAACACACTGAAGAGGCAGTTTTCAGGGAGATTGCCGAATGCTCGTATTGTACAGGTTCTTTCATAAAGGTTCCTGAATTCTCGGGGCGCAGCATGATTCGGTGGATAGACTATTCAAACCATGGCCGTCTATCGCGTAGAATAGACAAGACCCAAGCCTCATCAATCGCGTGCAGGAAATTCAGCCCGAGAGCCAGTAACTTTGGACCGTCAACAGCAAAGAATCGCAGAAGATCTTTCCAGCCTGATTGCAGGGGATGTGCGATGCGATCCGGTGGCGTTGTCCATTTATTCCAGCGATGCCAGCCTGTATCAGGTTCCGCCTTTGTGTGTCGCTTATCCGCGTGAACGCAATGATTTAATTGCGATTGCCAAATACGCCACCGACATCAATGTTCCTATCATTCCCCGGGGCGCAGGAACCGGCCTGGTCGGCGATGCCATAGGCAGCGGGATTGTCGTTGACTGTTCGCGTTATCTGACCGGCTTTGAATTGATCGGTGACGATCTGATACGCGTCCAGCCGGGAGTCGTCCATGCGCAGCTCAATCGATATCTGAAGCCGCTGGGATTGTATTTTCCTCCCGACCCTTCGAATACGGAAGTCACGACACTCGGCAGTATGCTGGCCATCGATGCCGCCGGTTCTCGTGCGATTCGCGTTGGTTCCACCCGTGATTATATTAACCGGCTTGAAGTGGTGCTGGCGGATGGAACCTGTTTTGAGGTCGGGAATGAAAGTCTGTCAATTCTCAACCAGCCTCTGGTTACCGGTTCCGGTGCTTCGTTACTAAGCGAAGAGCCCTCTGAGTTGAAGGCGGAACAGGCGAAACGGACGATTCTAAGCAGGCTTGCCAAACTGCTGGCCGACAATGAATCCTTGATTCAGGAAAAACAGACGACCCGCATTCCCAACTGCAGCGGTTACTATTTAAAAGGCATCAAAACCCGACAGCATCTGAACCTGGCGCGATTACTGGTTGGTTCAGAAGGGACGCTGGCACTGTTTTCCTCTGCGGTATTGCATGTTTCACCTTTACCCGCACATCGCGGCGTGGCGCTGCTCCTGTTTGGAGATCTGGCCTCGGCGATTCGCGCGGTGCAAACCATCATTCATCTGCAGCCTTCCGCCTGCGACCTGCTGGATCGACGTCTGTTGTCTTTAGCGAGAGACGCCGATCCCCGTTTTGCCTCGCTCATTTCACCGGCAGCAGAAGCCGCTCTGCTGGTCGAACAGGTGGGGTTCAGTGATTCTCAGGTTCAGGACAGATTGCATAACGTGATTCTGGCTGTGAAAAATATTAATTCCCGTGTGGTAGTGGCGATGGAAACGCATCAGTCGGATGAAGTCGATTTCCTCTGGTCGCTGCCACAAAAGGTGGTTCCTTCTCTGAGTCGCTTACCGGGTGAATCAAGGCCGCAGCCCTTCGTGGAGGATATCGCCATCCCCCCGGAGTGTTTGTATGAATTTTCTCAGAAAGCGCAGAAAGTCTTTCAGCGGTATCAGGTCACGGCGACGTTATACGCACATGCGGCTTCGGGGCAAATTCATCTGCGTCCGTTTCTGCCCGCGCTGACCGATCAGAACGCGCCGATTCTGGAAAGCATTGCCCGTGATTTATATCAAACCGTCTTTGCTTTAAACGGCACGATTAGTGGGGAGCATGGGGACGGCCTGGCTAGAACCGCGTTCATTCGCTCGCAGTACGGCGATTTATACCGCGTCTTCCGTCAGGTCAAAGATATTTTCGATCCGCATAATCTGCTCAACCCCGGGAAAATCATCAATGATGACCCGCATGTGACGATTCGGCATCTCAGACCGGTTCCGGAAAAATTTCCCGAACTGATTGATTTACAATTAAACTGGACACCGCAGGAACTGCAGACGGAAGCCGCACGCTGCAACGGCTGTGGTTCGTGTCGCAGACAGGATTCTGGCTCCCGGATGTGCCCCGTTTTTCGGATCGAGACAGTCGAAGAGGCTTCGCCTCGCGCGAAAGCCAATCTGTTTCGCGGGTTACTTTCCGGCGCGATTCGCCCGAATGAGCTCTCTTCCGAAGAAACCAAGAAGCTGGCAGACACCTGTTTCAACTGCAAGCAGTGCCAGCTGGATTGCCCTTCGTCGGTCAATATTCCTCAAATGGCGATTGAGGCCAAAGCAGCCTACGTTTCGACCAAGGGCCTGAATCATACCGACTGGATTTTATCAAGGGCCCACTCGTTCGGCGCGTTTGGAAGTACCCTCTCGATGGCAGCGAACTGGGCCATTAATAATTCCACCGCGCGCTGGGTCATGGAAAAAATGATGGGCATTCACCGCAACCGGAAGTTGCCCTTATTTTCGCGGCGTTCGTTTTTAAGGTCTGTTCCCAAGCGGCTCACGAAACGCCCGCGTCCCGGCAGCGATCCCGATCTGGTGGTCTTTTTCGTTGACTATTATGCGAATTATCATGACCCCGAATTAGCGCATGCGTTATTGGCCATTCTGCAGCATAATCAGATTCCCGTTTATGTCCCCCCCCATCAACTGGCCTCAGGCATGGCGATGGTTTCTGCCGGTGATCTGATTGCCGCTCGCAGCCTGGCAGAGGAAAATATTCAGATTCTGAGCGAATTTGCCAGAGAGGGACATCAGATCATCTGCTCGGAGCCGGCGTCCGTCATCTGTCTCAAGCAGGAATATCCGATGCTCGTGCACGGGGATGAAGGGGAAGCCGTTGCATCACAGGCGATCGAAGCAGGCGCCTTTCTGTTGCAACTGCATGAAGCGGGTCGTTTGAGAAAGGACTTAGGGCCTCTAAATCTGGAATTGGACTATCATACACCCTGTCACACCAAAGCATTATCGTCCCGTTCTCCGCTAATCGAGCTTCTCGCTTTGATTCCTGAACTGCAGGTGAATACAATTGAAAAAGGTTGTTCGGGCATGGCGGGCACCTATGGTCTTGCCCGGGATACTTTTGAAACATCAATGCAGATCGGTCGGGAGCTGATCGATCATATGAAAACAACACATGTACGTGCGGGTGCGACAGAATGCAGCAGTTGCAAAATGCAGATGGAGCAGGAAACGCGGATTCCCACCATCCATCCGGTCAAACTTCTGGCGCTGTCCTATGGACTTATGCCGGAAATTGAACGGAAGCTGCAGCCCCAAAAGAAAAAACTGGTAGTTTCATGACAGTCCAGCAGATTCAGGTCAAGTTATTCGCGCGTGCCAGGGAACTTGCAGAGCGTGAATTGATCTCGGTTGCCATTGCAGAGGGAAAAACGGTTGCCGATTTGCGGCGGGCGATGGCAGAGC
>NZ_CALFPF010000211.1 GCF_937919775.1 uncultured Gimesia sp. | reverse complement strand
CCAACGTCAAGCGTAATCTTAAATTTCTTGGTCTTCCTATTTCAGCTGACCTCTGACATCGAAAGAACAGCTACAAGTAGTAGAATAGAAACACATCGTTCAAAAAGTTTGACAGCGTAAAATCAACACAATTGTCGCAGAAGGAAAATTCGTGCCAGAGCTACCGGAAGTGGAGACAATGGTCCGCGGGATTCGTGAATCGGTGGAAGGTCGTCTGATTAGCGGATTTCAGGAATGTCCGTGCCCCTGCAAGCCGATCGCGATGACGCCTGGCATTAAAGCCATTCGTACACGGGTCTTAAATCAAAAGATCATCGCCGTCCGGCGTCTGGCGAAACGTGTGATCCTGGATCTGGAGAACTCAGATTCGTTTGTGATTGAACCGCGGATGACTGGACTGATGTTACTGTCGGATCCACCGGACACCGGTCACCTGAGACTGGAATGGCTCTTACAAAAAGGGAGATCGAAGATTTCCCTCTGGTTCTGGGACCGGCGCGGGCTGGGAACCGTGCGCCTGTTTCGGAAATCGGAACTGGAGACTGCATTAGGGCCGCTCAAACTGGGCCCGGATGCATTGGCCATCTCGGTAAAGGAACTCAAGCAACGCTGCTCTGAGACCAGCCGCGCGATTAAGGTGGCCTTGCTGGATCAAAAAATGATTGCCGGCATCGGGAATCTGTATGCCAGTGAAATTCTCCACTTAAGCCGGATTCACCCGGAGCAGGCTGCGAATCGACTGACAGACTCCGAAGTACAGGAGATGCACAAAGCGCTGAACCGGATTTTGAAAACCGCCATTCGTTATGAAGGTTCGACGCTCGGCGATGGCACTTATCGCAACGCATTGAATCAATCCGGCAGCTATCAGAACCAGCATCAGGTCTACGGCCGGGAAGGAAAAGGTTGCCCTGCCTGTAAAGGGGCTTCCATCATACGCATGGTTCAGGCACAGCGTTCCACCTTTTACTGTCCGTGTTGTCAGGTAAAAAATGATCGTATTTGACTTAAGATCAGCGTCAGCAGAGTACTGTTGGCGTCAATGACGTTTAATGTAATCTCACTAATTTCGGTGAATTGCGGGCAGATTCAGGGAATCTTACTTTTCTATTCAGACGATTTTGGCTTAAGATCAGTGAATGTAACGAGGCTTGCGCCCTTCCTCTCAATCTGATTCATTGGCTGCTGGAACTTCATGTCGTATCGTGCTTTCAAAAAACTGCTGGGTGAAACCAACCTCGAACGAAAGTGCCGCTTTCTGTTTGGCGGCGGTTTGATGGTATTGATTACCGCCAGTTTTTCCTTGAATACCTGGTTGAACAATCAGGTGCTCGACGACCAGAACATTACCTCAGCCCGGTTACTTGTGGCTCCGATCATTCTGGAAAAGCATTGGAAATGGTCCGAATCCAACGACCAGTACATCCTGCTGATTGAAAAAATGGCCCAGTCGGTCAAGCCGAAAGATCTGGGCGACTACAGTTGGGCCGTGTTCAAAGCCAACCCGTCCAATGCCGATTCCAAAGAACGCCCCATCGACAGTGATGGATATGAAGCGCTGGAACGGATCAAGCAGGGGGAGTCGGAAATTTTTTACCGCGACGACAGCGAGGGAAAGTTTCAATACTATGGCGCGATCCATGCTACCGAATCATGCGTTGCCTGTCACCGACTTCGCGACGACCCGGATTTAGAGGTCGGCGGCTTGATCGGGATTGTGAATATTCGTTTTCCTTTGCAGAAAGTGGAACAGGCCTTGGCCTGGAATAAAGCTATCAATCTGGCTTCCGCGATCATCACCGCGTTTCTTGCCATGCTGGCCGCTTATGCCATTGTGCGTTATGTGATTGTCAAACCGGTTTTGCATTTGAAAGATGTCAGCGATCAAATCGCGCAAGGCAATCTCGATTTAAGAGCCGACATTCGTACGGGAGATGAATTCGAGGAACTGAGTTATGCCTTCAACCGCATGTTACGCCATCTGGTGACCGTTCAGGAAGAATTGAGAACCGTCAACACCGACCTGGATACGAAGGTGGATGAGTTAGCTCAGGTCAACCTGCGGCTGTATGAAATGAATAAAATGAAAGATGAGTTCCTGGCGACAATGAGTCATGAACTACGCACCCCGTTGAACAGCATTCTCGGATTCAGCGATCTGCTGGCAAACGCCAGTAACATGGAAGACAAGCAGAAACGTTATGTCAGCAACATCCAGATGTCAGGTAAAAATCTGCTGGTCTTGATTAATGATGTGCTCGATCTTGCCAAGATCGAAAGCGGCAAAATGGAATTACAGCTCTCGGAAATCGCGATTGCCGATCTGATCGAACGTCGGGTGGGCACGATGTTGCCTCTGGCGGATAAGAAAAATATTGAAATGACGTCAGAGATCGACCCTGCAATTCCCATTCTGTTCCAGGACTCTATCAAGATTCAACAGATTCTGAATAACCTGATCTCGAACGCCATCAAATTTACTCCGGAAGGAGGCCGCGTTCACGTCTCTGCGACTCTTTGCACCGATGATCCAGAGCTGATGGACATCGTCGTAGAAGATACGGGGATCGGAATTCCCCTCGATGAGCAGGAACACATTTTCGAAAAATTCCGACAGGGCAGATCTTCTTCTGAAACCAGGGACGCCTTAACCCGTTCCTATGAGGGAACCGGTTTGGGACTTTCCATTATACGTGAACTTTCGAAGTTGCTTGATGGTGAAGTTTTTCTCGAAAGCGAATTTGGTCGGGGGAGCAAGTTTACTGCCAGACTGCCTGTGAAGATGAGTATTTCAGGCGATCATTTGCTTTCCAGCCTGGATGACACGGCTGTCGGGATGAATCGCATCAAATCTTCAGACCTGGTTGCATACGCACAGGAAAAACTCGCAGATAACAAACATTCTGAGACGCGCACTCCTTGAATCTGACGAATAGAGTGCCTAATCTTTGCTTTCCGACCAGCTGTTTTGCTGTTCATTGCTCTTGTCCCGGTCGCTGATACAGGAAGATTTTGTTGTGTCTCTGGAGTTAAAAAATCCCCATAGCGTTCAAGCCGCCTTGCGGACCCGTCCCATCGATGTGATTGAGGTACGTCTCACGGCGGGTTCGACTCAGGGAAACTGGGGTGATGTGGCGGACGAAGCACGCAGTCACGGAATTCCCGTCGTGATGAAAAAGTCGGCCCCGCAGCAGATGAAACGCAGGCAGTCGGAAGATCAGGGACGTCGCACCGCCGGTTCGGTGGCTTTAGTCAAACCGCGTACTCCGTCCTCGTTGGGAGCCCTGTTTGCAGCAGAGGAAGAGGGGGCAGCAGCGAACGGTCTCTGGCTGGCGCTGGATTGTATTCAGGATCCGCATAATATCGGTGCGATTTTTCGTACCGCTGCCTTTTTCGGCGTGAAAGGCATTATCCTCACCAAAGACCGTTCTGCACCAATCAACGCCACCGTTTACGATGTTGCTTCGGGGGGGATGGAAGCGGTTCCCTTTGCTATGGAAACCAATTTGAGCCGGTCGATCTCAGACGCGAAAAAAAACGGAGTCTGGGTCATGGGGACGTCCGAGCATGCGGAAGACGATGTCTCTGCATTCAGTCAGGATCGCCCCTGGATGGTGGTCATTGGAAACGAAGAAAAGGGACTCAGGCGACTCACGCTGGAATTGTGTGATGTCGTTTGTCGTCTATCGCCGACCGGCGGCATTGTGGATTCGTTAAACGCTTCTGTGGCCGCCGGGATTATGATTGCCCGATTTTCTCCCTTTGGCCCCGGCATGAAATAAGCCCTCGCGCGGATTACACGAAATTCATCCGATAATGGGCGCAATCATCAAAATGTCGATGACCGCTACAATACTTTTTTCGTGTATCGATTAGAGCGGATTTACCCATTATCTCTCTGCACTTCCATTCATTTCGAATGCGTGCCAGGCGTTTCGGCTGAGCATTATTTTGGTTGTACGGGAAATGCCTGTTTATAATACGGAATAAGGTCTTCGGCTGGGGATGTTCGATAATTTCTAAGAGGAATACTGGGAAATCATATCATTTTCCATGCGAAAGAAATGCTACATTGAAGTTATCGAAATGGGTGTTTCCGAAATTACCGGACGCAGGTGTCTGCTGATTTCCTGTGTGAGCCCGGAAAAATGATATCAACGCGGGGATTTAAAACGTGACAAATTATCTAGTTACCGGCGGCGCCGGGTTTATTGGTTCTCATCTGGCGACCCGTCTGGTGAAAGACGGTCATACCGTACGCGTGTTCGACAATTTATGTACCGGCGATC
>NZ_CALFPF010000210.1 GCF_937919775.1 uncultured Gimesia sp. | reverse complement strand
GCGTCGTCCTCCACAAGTCCTTAATTTTTCCCCTCGAGTGCTTGCTGCAGTAATAAATCCCACCAAATTATCCTGCATTAATAAAGATTGATTATCATGAACGCACAGAAATCTTCTCACAAAGTCAGGGGTTTTACCCTCATTGAATTGCTGGTTGTCATTGCCATCATCGCAATTTTAATTGCATTGTTATTACCGGCCGTTCAGCAGGCCAGGGAAGCAGCCCGCAGAAGCGCGTGTAAAAACAACCTGAAGCAACTGGGGCTGGCGATGCATAATTATCATGAAACCCATTCCATCTTTCCTCGTGCCAATTTTGAAAGAGAAGATGCTTCGACTTATGGATATGGAAACTATTCCTATTTAGCATATTCTGCACAGACAATGCTCCTGCCTTTTATGGATCAGGCACCACTTTACAATTTATTCAATTTCTCGCTGGCTCCGAATCAGTCTTCGAATGACACGACGAAAAGAACAGTGATTCCGGCATTTCTCTGCCCGTCTGATGTTCGTTCTATTGTGAATGGCGGTGGTTACGGGGCAGGACCTGGAAACAGTTACGCGGTATGTGCCGGTCCCTCGATTTACTGGTTTGGATTTGCTCCTTCGACCAACACGACTCCACAGAATCTTCAGCATCAGGTCGGTATGTTTAATTATCGGAAAGCAGTCAGAATTCGGGATGTTCTCGATGGCACATCCAATGTCATCGCCGCAGGGGAAATCATGATGGGTGATGGCAATAACGATGCATCGCTGATCGGAGAAGGTGATACGATTCGCGGGGTCAGCAGAGGAAGTACCGCCAGCTCATTCCCTGCTCTCTCTGATCTGAAAACATGGGGCGCAGCCTGTTTGGCTGTCAAAAGCTCTCTACCGGCTTCTACCGCCCCCCGAGGCGACACCGGTTCGAACTGGGTTTACGGAAACAGTGGATTGACCGTCTTTAACACGTTGATCAATCCCAACTCCGAGTACCCTAACTGTGTGTCATGCGTGTCCTGTGGTACGAACGATTCGCCAGGCCTGTTTCCGGCACGTAGCTGACATGTCGGGGGAGTACATATTCTGATGGGCGACGGTGCAACACGATTCATCAGTGAAAACGTTGATAATGCGACGTGGCAAAATCTGGGAGCTATCAGCGACGGGAAGGTCTTGGGAGAATTCTAAGCTGTCCCGGGCGAATCTCACAAATGTAAAATCATTGTAATCAATCCAGGTATATGAAAGTTTGAAATACTTGCATGTGCCTGGGGATCATCATTCACTCACAATAGATCTCAGAATACAAGCCTCATGAAATACATCTATACGCTCCTGACATGCCTGATTTTAATTTGCCCCATAACCAGTGGTTGCTCTGGTGAAGCGACTCCCAAGGTCCCTTCTTCCGCAGAAATTATCGCCTCTTTTAAAGCAAACCTCAAAATGATTGCAGATACAGGTGAAGGCGGGAGCGGGATGGATGTTCTGAAAACGGACTTTGAGGAGCTGAAGAAGCAGGCTGCTGATAAAGCACAGGCCGTTGAAAAAGATTTCCAGTCTCTCTTGAAAGCTGCGAAACCTGAGGATCGTAAATCATTGGCAACCAAAATTATGAACGCACTGGAATAGCCGGCGAACACTCAGATATCCTGAGCTGAAACTGGCGGATTGGCCTTCCACCAGACCAGAAGCTTAAGGGGCATTTTATCGTTGTTTAAAATGCCCTCAACCTGGATAAACTGGCCGTCTTTGACACGGTATACAAAGGATTGGGGAGTTTTCTGCTGTCTGCCTTTGTTCGGTCCGTTGAGAACTTCCAGGTCGAAATAGGTGAAGAGATTTGCGTCTGACATGCGTTGCAGGCGAAATTTGGCCTGGTGTGCATGAACCAGTTTGCCACTTTTATCATACACACTCAATTTCGAAATCTTTTGTGAGATCTCGTGCTCCACTCTGAGTGGTGCCCCTTTCGCATCCTGATCATTGCGGACCCATTTCCCCTCCAGAAGCTGATAATCTTCCTCGGGAGCCGGTTCTGCAGAAAAAAGAGGTGTTCCCCAAAACAGGATTGCAACGCACAGAACGACGAGTTTCATTGCTTTTCCTTTCAGCTGAGTTCAAAATCGGGCTGATTGTAGCCTCGTCAGGGCTTTCGGGAAAGAGATTTATTGAAGAATCACCGCTACGATTTCATTGAACGCGTTCTCGTATTCTGTCAGCAAAACAGATCACGCGCTGCCCCTCGCTGTCGGTTTAAGTCAAACGTTCAAAATGCAAAGGATGATCGGACTCGGGATCAGCCACGCGCATCGAAATTTTTCCATCAAGCACATCCGTCAATAAATCGCCGCACACCTCGGCACGCCAGCCGGCCATCAATCGCGGTTTTTCCTCGCTGATTTCCCCATAGACATGATAGCGGACAAGGTGTCTTAAGTCGGCTGAGGTTCCCACCAGAGTTTGAGCCACATTCATTTCTGCGCACCGATTTGCCAATGCGATACCCAGCAGTTTTCCAATCACCTGTTCATCCTGGTTTTGTTGATTATTCGGACTTTCAACATGCTGAGGAAGCTGGTCTTTGGGAATCTCGTGTGCCTTGGCAATGCGCTGTATCATTTCCGGAGCAAGTTTAAACATGTTTTTACGGTTTAAATCACGCGTTGCAATCAGATCTTGTGTGGTGGTCGGCTTTCGACGAGCAAGCTCAATCAATAAATCATCGCGTAAAATTCTGCGCGCGGGTTGATCTTTTTCCTGGGCAACTTCATCCCGCCAGTCAAACAGTTCACGGATGATGGCCAATTCACGTGGTTTTAATTTATGTAACCCGGGAATGCGTCGCCAGTTTTCGCGATGAAATTCAGAATCCACTTCGTCGATCATGCGTTGAAACTCGGCTTCTGCCCACTGGAGTCGTCCCAGATCGGTCAGCTCTTTTTCCTGTATTTTCCAGATCTTTAATACGTATTTCACGTCGTCCAGCGCGTACTTGATTTGCTGCTGAGTCAGCGGTCTGCGGCGCCAGTCTGTGCGGGTCTCTTTACTGCCTGCCTTCTCATTCAATACCCGGGCAACAAGTGCAGTATACGAAATCGGAAAGCTGCGGGACCGTAACCCTTCTGCAATCTGCAAATCAACCAGCTTTTGCGGTTTCTTTCCGGAAAAATGCCGACAAAACCGAACCTCCTCTCGGCCCCCGTGTACGACCACGGTCGTGGAATCATTCGTCATGATGTCCCACCAGGGGGATAAATCTTTCACTTCGTAAGGATCGACGGCAACTTCTTTGCCATTTAAGGCAAACTGCAGCAGGGAGAGTTCGGGTCGATAAGTGAACTCCGAAACGAATTCTGTATCGAATGCTACGCAGCCCGCATCTAAGATTTGCTCACATAAGGATATAAAATCAGACTGCTGAACAATGAGAGGGCTCGACATCCTTGGACTGCTTCCTTTACTTTGACCAGTAACTTCAGACCGATAACCTGACCGTGGTCCGCATGGATTTGATGATTCTTAAACCCTAATGTTGTAGATATTTATTGCATTCGTCAATGAACTGAGGGGCATTTTATGGCCCTGGCATTGTTTGTTCCACTATCGGAAACACAGGGATTCCTCCAGAAAATGCCCGTGAACTCGTTTGGATTGAGAAAATCCCGTAAGCTGAAGCGGCCCCTGTGACGATTCTGTTTATATAAGAAATATGAGATTTCGATTCATCGGCAATTTCCGCCGATCGCGAATCTGACTGTTAAACTTCTCCAGGAAAGCACTGTCATGGAAGATGATGCCCCGCCAGGAGTTCCGGAATGGGTGGTGACCTATGGCGACATGATGTCACTACTTCTCACATTTTTCATCATGTTGGTTTCTTTGAGCGAAATCGTCAACGATGAAAAGTACCGGGCGATCCTGGAATCCATTCAAGAATATACCGGGTATCGCACAGGACCTGTTTCGCCTCCGGGAAAATATTTCCCGATGAATTCGATGGTCGAACAAATGAGTATGCTGGGGGCCTATACGGATAGCCCCGATCGAGGGCGAGGTGGAATCAAAACGCGGGGCATTGAAGGCAGCGATGTTCGGGTGTACCGGGCGCGGGAGGGGGTTCCAATAAAAGTAGGTGAATCCCTGCATTATAATCAGATAGAGATCGATCTGGATCCGGAACGTAAGGAAAAGTTAGATCAAATCATCCCGGAGCTGGCTGGCAAACCAAATAAGATCGAATTGAGATCGCATACTTCAATCAGACCGCTGCCCGCTGATGCTCCGGTGCATGATAAGCTGGTCTTGACCTATGATCGGGGCCGGCATGTGATGCTGTATCTGATTCAAAAAGGAATCGCTCCCAAACGCATCAGAATCACGGCAGCAGCCGATTATGAACCGCCCCTTCAGACGGGAGATGAAAAGTCCGAGCAGATGGACCGGCTCGACGTGTTACAACTGGACGCCTTTGTGGACGATTATGTTGGCCCCCGAAAATAACAGTCAATGCGAGAAACGTTTACTCGCCAACCAGTTCATCCGCAATTCTGCGAAGGGCGCGCGTTGATGCGTCTTGCATTTTCAAGATGTGTGGCGCTGATGCCTCGTAGTGAGCTTCATCAATTCGACATGAGACACCGGGGGCCAACGGTACATACATCGATGAAACTCGTGCTTTCATACTATTGTTTTCTGTCTCAACCATTTCCTGATCCTTAATTCTCATTTCAGCGAGTACAATGGGATTCCATGTTTCTTTCCGTTGATCAGCCGATACATAGTGTGTCCGTGCCCAGCTTCTGAGTCTGAATTCTGCTGCCAATGAAACGGCGGCATTTGCCTCCCTTTTCATACTGTGGTGCCCTTCACTGATGAAGATTCCTAAATGCGACTAATAAAGAAATCGTCTGATTTCACAAATCAACCAAACTGAATTTGATTTCAGCGACCTGCTTTGAGTGAGATTTGATCTTGCGGGAAGCTATTCCAGATACAACCCAGATAACAAGGTTCCCGGGCACAACGGCTAAGATCACGGAAGACGCTACACGCGGCAAAATCTGCAAATCCGGTGCGACCGGGACAAGGCGATCAATTCTCTTTGATCAGCAATCTTCTTCCTCCGAGTCGTCCCCTGAAATCTGATACCGCGAAAGCAAGGTTCCCACGATATTTCGGGTAGATCTGGTTACGGTCTCTAGCTGTCTGGACTGAGATTCGTGCAGGAAAGTGAACGATAACACCACGATGACCGCAGCAGTCAGCAAAATCGATGAGCGGATTTTTTGATTTTCACTCAGCACGCTCAGCATCGGCTGATACCAGGACTGATTGCTAGCCGGAATATTTTTATTGGGATTCCATTGAGGTATGTCCAAAGCCAGGTCAGGGTCAACAGAAATTCGTTCTTCGCCCGGGCGAACGGCATCAAAATCAACACGAGCCACTTCAGACCGAAATTCCGGATCGTGTTCCAGCGAATGGGCGATCTGTCTCAGGTATTCAACCTGATTCTCCAGCGAAACCAGCTGTACCTGATTGGTAAGATATTCATTTCGCATATTTAAATAAGACAAATAACGGGGAGCCAGCACCACGGCAGCAAACAGGCTTGCTGCAATAAACAGAAAGATCCAGAATGTGAGCG
>NZ_CALFPF010000209.1 GCF_937919775.1 uncultured Gimesia sp. | reverse complement strand
TCCGCCTTTAAAGTAATCCTAAGAATTCTTGACCAGGGCTGGCCCATTTTCTTTGCTGACGAGGCAGTTCTCAATTCAGCGTAGTCAAATGATAAGATAGGTTCCAACAAAGGAAGTATGTTTGCAATTGAGCACTGGTTTTCACAGATCAGTATGTCTTTATTTAAGATAGGCAATCGTTGTCAGAAAAGAAAGCGACACCCGGAAACAGAATCCCGGCTTCTCAAAAAGCCCGCAACTCGCTATGAATTGAATCTGGTTTTCTTCAAATCGCCGGTTGTCGTTCACTCAGTTCTGATCGAATCTGTTTCATGAAAATTGCAATCGCAGGATGTGGCATCGCGGGAACTGCGGCAGGCTATCTGCTTTCTCAACAGGGGCATGAAGTCACTATTTTTGAACAGTCAGAGCACTGTGGTCCTGTGGGAGCGGGGATTCTCATCCAGCCGATCGGTCAGTCCGTCCTGAAATCTCTGGGAATTTATGAGGACATTTATCGACAGTCTGCCCCACTGAATTCCATTGAAGCGCTCAAGCACACTGGTAAGCGACTGATCCGGTTGGAGTATCAGAATCTGCGCTCGGATCTCTACGGTCTGGGCGTACATCGCGGTCTGTTATTCAGCGTTTTACTGTCTTTGGCGAAACAGGCCGGAACGGTGATTCGTGAAAATGCGCGGATTGCGGGTTACCATGTTTCGAAGTCAGGCGTTTCTCTGGAACTGAAATCGAAAGAGCGTACAGAGCCGTTTGATTTTATTGTAGCTTCAGATGGATCTCGCTCCGCTTTACGGAGTGCTTCGGGCATTGTCCATCAAACTGTTGAGTATGAATATGGGGCTCTCTGGACAACCGGCGGTTGCACTGCGGTGAATGACCGATTATTTCAAGTGGTCGAGGGAACGAAAAAACTGGCAGGGCTCTTACCGATCGGTAATTCGGAGTGCAGTTTCTTCTGGGGATTAACAGTGGCTCAGTTTGAGAATTATCAACAACAGGGGATCGAAGTCTGGAAAAACGAAGTTCTGGAACTTTGTCCGTTATCGGAAGAACTGGTGTCGCGCATCCATTCGTTCGAAGAATTGACATTCACGACATATCGTAGTGTGTCGATGAAATCCTGGTGGGCAGATCGCATTGTTTTTCTGGGAGATGCGGCTCATCCCACAAGTCCGCATCTGGGACAGGGGGCGAACCTTGCGCTGGAGGATGTGTGGACGTTTTCAGAGTGCCTCAAACAGAAAACAGAATTTCGCTCGGCCTGTTTGCTGTACGAATCGCTACGGAAGAATAAAATCCACTTTTATCAACAGATGACGCGCTGGTTAACTCCCTTTTTTCAATCGGACGGTTTTATCAAAGGCTGGGGGCGTGACATTTTCTTACCGGTGATGAGTCAGACGCCGCTACTGCGAGAGCAAATGCTGAAGACGTTGTGTGGATTTAAATCGGACTGGATGAAAAGCCAAATCCCCCAAATATAATTAGATTTTTTTCTTCGCTGCTCCCTGCATTAAAAATAAATGAATGACAAATCCCAATAACAGACCAGCTCCCACCATGATCCAGAACGGATAAGGAGTCATATACTGTTCATATCCATGACGAAAATTCGATCCGAAAATGGTGCTTAGCGTGGCAATAGGGAAAAAGTAGGCAATCAGCAAATTCAATCGATGGGTCG
>NZ_CALFPF010000208.1 GCF_937919775.1 uncultured Gimesia sp. | reverse complement strand
ATCTCGTCATCACTTTAATGGTATTAGCCTTCATATTGGTTTTTGCAGTCGCCTATTGGCGGCTTTCATTCGAGTCATTCAAGATACTATTATTGTTTCTAGCGGTGATGGCATTCAGCGTTGTTGCTTACTACTTGAGGAAATTTGCTGTGGAAACCGAAATCGTAGATGAGGAAATCTCGTGACACAACCGGTCATCTGATCCCTTTTATCTTTTCTGTGAAGTCCCCTCGTCATCCTCGTCGAGGTAGCACTCGCCGTGACAGTAGGGACAGGAACGATCATCGTGACCGCCGGTTGTGTAACGATGATGCACTGTCTTATCCAAGCCTGTGCCTTTGCAGACCGGACACATCCGCCCCGGTTTTCGACCTTAAACAAACAAAGGTTCCAGGAACCAAAAATCGCTGCGATGAATCCACATTCATCGGGGCTGTTTTCTTTGATCGAAAATCAACCGGATTATCTGATTTTTGTAGTGACTCTCAGGTTAATCGGTTATGTTATAGAGATGGGTTATACTACTTTCTCTGAGGTCGCTGATGAGTGACGAATCAAGCCAACCAAAAACCATTGCCGTCGCGGTGCCTCGCAAGCGCAGGATCATTCGCAGGCTGATCTTCTTTGTTCCAGTTGGCTTATTTCTGTTTCTGCTTCCTGTGATCAGCGAAACGTATTTCAAATGTGCCATCTGTGGAATGAGACATACGGAGCAACGAGTGACCGGTGCCGGCTTTCTGGTCTCTTCCTGGGAACGCCCCACAACCTGTAGCGACTGGTATCAGGCCCACATCGAACCAGAGCATGAACATGTCTGGGTGCGGAACAGTTTTGCAAGATTGAATAACGTTTTTGGACAGACCATGTTGGTGCAGCAGTTATCGTCTCTAGCCTCTGGACCATTCAGTTGGCTGTTTTTAAGCGAGGACAGGCATCTGGAACTCTACAAAAATAGCCCGTCCCCCGACCAGATGCGTTCCGTGCTCCTCAGTCTGGCTCATTTCGAACCTTATGATTCAAAAGCATATCAAGCACAGCAGGAAACGTTCAAGAAACTCGATGAGTGGATCGGTTCCGGTATGAAATCCACGTGGCCGTTTGAGAAATTTCCATAATCGGTCCGAACATGCTCGATCCCTGTGTGTCGACAGCTTACCATCATCCGTCTCGAATCACGGATCTTTCTTCTTACTTGCTCATCAGGAACTCATATGAATCGAATTGTTCGCGAATATCGGGCGGAAGACCTGGACAATGTCTTAGCGGCCTGGGAAAATGCGACCCGGCTGGCTCATCCGTTTCTGTCAGACGAATTTCTGGATCAGGAACGATACAATATTCCCCATCTGTATCTGCCGAACGCGGAAACCTGGGTGATTGAGCAGGCGGGTCAGGTCATTGGCTTCATCGCCTTACTGGGGAATGAAGTCGGTGCGATTTTTGTCCAGCCGGAATTTCATGGCACGGGTGCCGGTAAAGCGTTGATGGACAAGGCACACGCACTGCGCGGCGATCTGGAAGTCGAAGTGTTTGAAGCCAACCGCATCGGACGCATTTTTTATCAACGTTACGGTTTTACGCCGTTATCGGAATCGATTCATGAACCGACGGGGAACCCGTTAATCAGACTGCAGTTTACGGCTTGATTTCCTGCTGGTTGTGTTTCTTGATTTTGATTCTTCTTTGGAAAGATGACAGAATCAACGGTAAGATGTGTGGTTAATAACGGACTGAAGAAGAACCGGGGCTAATGCCCTGCGGCTAATAAGTCATTCCGGCTGGGAAATCACCAAACACCGGATCAGCCGCACGGCGTTAGCCGCGGTTAATGTGAATCTTGTTTAAGATCGCATTTCTGAGAACCACTCTCTAAACTATTGAATCAACGCGATCTAACGTTCCGTTAAATGCCTTAGACCAGGAACTCCCTCCATGCCTGCACACGAAAAAATCAACTACGTCGAATTCCCTGCGAAAGATCTGGCGGCGACCAAATCCTTTTTCGAAGCCGCCTTTGGCTGGACGTTTACCGACTATGGTCCCGCGTATGCGGCTTTCTCGGACGAGGGGTTGGACGGCGGCTTTTTTCAATCTGACCAGAATTCCACATCCGCGAACGGCGCGGCGCTGATCGTGTTCTATAGTGAGAGACTGGAAGAAACCCTGGCGAAAGTCGAAGCAGCCGGCGGAACCATCATCAAGCCGATCTTCGCCTTCCCCGGCGGCAGGCGGTTTCAGTTCGCCGAACCTTCCGGAAATGAATTTGCCGTCTGGTCTGAGTGAAATCCCCCCCCCTTTACGGATGATGCAGTCGACATAACCCTTATATCCGCGCTCTCAATGCCTGCATTTCTTTTGAAAACCTGAACAGATCCATTATAGTACACTTCCGCAAGCTACTTTTCAGCAGATTGGTCGGACTGTTTCGTTCTGCTGCGAAATCGTCGCGAAAAGATGTTCGCTCACACTTCTGGCTTTTCCAAGAATCAAATCACGAGTGAAATGAAAGGTTACGACATGAACTGGTACATGGCAGTCATCAAAAAATATACAGACTTCAGCGGACGGGCACGCAGAAAAGAATACTGGATGTTCCTTCTGATCAATATTCTGGTCTCTTTTGTCATCGGGATCATCGGCGCAATCATTGGTGATTCAAGAGGGCTGATTTCGGTTTCTCTTTCCGGACTGTACTGGTTATTTATCTTCCTCCCCAGTCTCGCGGTCACCGTTCGACGACTACATGACACGAACCGGAGTGGGTGGTGGATTCTCATTCCGCTGGTTCCGTTTTTCGGAGCAATCATCCTGTTTATTTTCACGGTTCTCGATAGTGATCCGAATACAAATACTTACGGGCCGAATCCGAAACTCGCACCGGAGCCGGAATAGTGTCGCACTCGTCCGAGCCGACTCTGCTACCCGGATCTGGCATTCTGAATGTACCGGGAGAGTCTCTGTGCCCGCTGAGCTGCGCAGAGACTCCCTGGAATATTTTTGAACCTTCAAAGTTTTATTTCATCCCAATTGAATCGGTTTCATTATGCACTGGTATCTGACTGTCCTGAAGAAGTATGCTGTGCTTGACGGCCGCGCCCGTCGAATGGAATACTGGATGTTTACGCTGCTCGACACGATCTTTGCCATCCTGATTTTTGTGATCGGGACCGTGATCGGCACTGCTCTGAGTGGACCGCCCGAGTTATCCGGACTGGGCTTTGGGCTGTTGCTGTTCTATCTGTGTGTGGTGCTGATGCCCAAGCTATCCGTGACGGTCCGCCGTCTCCACGATACCGGCCGGAGCGCACTGTGGCTGTTTATCGGACTGATTCCCATGGTCGGTTCTTTGGTTTTTTTAGTTCTGATGGTACTGGAAGGGGAGCCGCTCGAAAACGAGTACGGTCCTGACCCGCTGGCGATTCCGTCGGTCTAAACGGTCGACCGGTAAAACCGAATTCACTCCCCCCTGCTCCCGCTGTCTGTCCCTGCGCACCGCCCCGCACTCTCCTGCAACCTGCCCGCACCCACCGCGAACGGAAACCAGTCCCCGGACCCGAAAAAAAACCTTTCCGGATTCGTGGAATTTATTTGAACCGGGGCTGTGCAAACCTGAGCCGCCTCGGTATATATCCTCCTGAAATGAAACATCTAACAAAGAGGTGCTGTGTGAATTGAAATTCCGTCTGGCGGTCAGTCCTGAAGTCAGGGATCGTCGCCGAGACATTCCTTCCGTGTATTAGCCCGTCATCGGGTCAGGAAAGAAACTATGATACACCCCAAAACTGAGCTGAAATTCATCAGTAACGAAATCGGCTACGGCGTTGTCGCGACCGAATTCATCCCCGCCGGCTCCATCACCTGGGTTCTGGATAAGCTGGACCGCGAGTTCAACGCCCTCGAATTTCAGTCGATGGAAGACATCTACAAAAACATTCTGGACACCTACTCCTTCCGGAACAATCAAGGTAATCTGGTTTTGTGCTGGGACAACGGCCGCTATGTCAACCATAGCTTCAACTCCAACTGCCTGACCACCGCCTACGACTTCGAAATCGCCATCCGGGATATTCACCCCGGCGAGCAGTTGACCGACGACTACGGCTATCTGAATATCCCCTCTCCCTTCCGCGGCATCGATGAAGGAACCAGACGGAAAATCGTTTATCCCAACGATTTAATCAAGTACTACAAAGTCTGGGACAAAAAACTGCTCAAGGTATTCCATCGCATCCCCCGCCTCGAACAACCTCTGAAAGTGCTGCTCACCGAAGAAATGTGGGACGACATCGTCCTGGTCTCCAAGGGGAATCAGGAGATGAAGTCGATTCTGACTAACTACTATCATGACGAAGAACACAGCAGACCCCAGAAAGAGAAAAAAACAGCCGTTTAACAGATCGCTGCCCTTTCTGTTCTGATCACAGTTGAACTCTGCGAATCAGCCAGAGCAAGCAGCCGTCTCTGATCGATGAGGCCCCCTGACATGAGCGAAACCCCTTTCATTCGATGTCCGGGTTGCGACACACTCATTGATCCCACGCGTACCGCTTGCCCTGGCTGCGGGAGATGCCCCGCCTGTGGCGTAAAACGATCGCAGACAGTGAAAACCTGTCCTAACTGCAATCTTGCCTATTGCAGTTGCTGCGGTCGCTGCCCCCAATGCCTGGAACTGCGCTACTCCGAGATCGGCCCCTGTGAATGTGGTCACCCCAAGGATGCACAGCAAATCGAAGATCTGGTGCGATATCATGCCACCGTCGGAGCTGAAAGGCGACCAGCAGAAACCGGCTGTATACTCGTGGTGGTGATCCTGCTGATTCTCTTCTTTATCGGGATGTTTACCCTGAAAGGCTGAGATCATGGAACCCGTACTTCACGCATCTGCTGAATCATCCAAATTGTCCATTGTTTCGGCTTGAAGTCTGGAATTCCGTACTGCTAGGATATGCCCAGTTCTCACAGGAAGCGTGACATGCAGTCCTTGCAGCGTTCTCTCTGAATCAGAGACTCAAGTTTTGCGTATTTTAAGTCGCCGGTCTGCCGTGACCGGGGCAACCGTTCTCAATCATCACATGCTGCATAAGGGGTCTTGAAATGACTTCCCCAAAACTGAATCTGCCGGAAAATTACCTGAAGTGGCTCGACGAGATCGGCGAAGACGCCTATCTGGAATTCGACGACGAAGAATGGGTCTTAGCGGGCCATAAGGAACTGCTGGAAACGATTGAGATCGACGACGACGAAACCCTCTGTATCGATCAAGCCAGACTCCTGGTGAAAATCATCATGGAAGCCACCGGCGAATCGAGCACTGAAGACGATGAAGGAAATGAGATCCCCTTTTCACGCATCGCCGGCTGGTTAACCATTGGCTGCAACAATGAAGATCTGCTCTGCGTCGATCCTGCAGATAAATATTCGGTCTGGGTGTTTTACCCCAGCGACGGAGGCGACGTCGAAAAACTCGCCGATTCACTCGAGGAATTCCTGGAAGGGGTGGAACTGGTTGATTAGGAGTGATTTCGATGAGCAGCGAGAAAGCGGATTGAGTCCGTTTTTGAACTTGAAATCGAGCTGCCACATCGTGTTCGCGGCATTCGTGCCCCCCCTTTGAAATCTGACTTCTGCCGTCGGCTGATCCTGCTTTACATATCTGCTTGAAGTGTCATTCGTCGCAAAACCATATTTTTTTAAAATGAGGGTTTGACATAAACAGACAGGTCTGTATATTTACGGTATGAGCAAAACACAACGACCATCAAGTGCCCGCAAACGAATTCTGGAAACGGCTGAAAAGCTGTTTTACGCAGAGGGTATTCGCGCTGTCGGAATCGACCGGGTGATTTCCGAGGCAGGGGTCGCCAAGATGACGTTGTATAACCATTTCCCGTCCAAGGACGATTTGATTCTGGAGGTGCTCAAATTTCGGGAGGAGCAGTTCGATCTGTTTTTCAATAAACGGATGGATCTTCATTTATCCCAGGGAATGAGTCCGCTCAAAGCGTTTTTTGCTGGGCTGCGAGACTGGTTCAAGAGCCCCGGTTATCGGGGGTGTACTTTTATTAATACGACAGTGGAACTGGCAGATTCGGATCATGCAGCTTCCCGGTTTTGTTCCGAACACAAACGACGGTTCCGTGAAATGTTAACGAACATCATTATCGAAACGGCAGGACCGAAAGCCGCTGCCGTCGCGCCGGCCATTTCTGTCCTGGTTGAAGGAGCGATTGTCACGTCTGTCAGCGAAGGAACTGCAGAAGCCGCCGACATCGCAGAAGAGGCGGCCTCGATACTGATTGCCAAAGCGAAACGGAAATAGAGTTTCATTTTTATTTCACCATATATATACAGACCTGTCTGTCTATTATTACTTTAAACCACTATTTACACACTCATCATTGAAGGAGAAGCAAGATGCCACGTTTAATCGCGATCGCCCCTGAAGCAGCAGCAGGAAAATCAAAAGCGTTACTGGCGGGAGTACAGGCCCAGTTGGGAATGACCCCCAACCTCATGCGGACAATGGCGCATTCCCCGGCCGCTCTGGATGCTTATCTTAAATTCAGCAGCACCTTAGCCGGTGGTGCCCTTTCGAAACAGCATCGAGAACAGATTTCCCTGACGGTCGGCGAGTTCAATCAGTGCGGCTATTGTCTGGCTGCCCATGCCACACTCGGCAAAATGGTCGGCCTGAAGCCGGAACAGATCAAACAGAATCGGACCGGCGCGGATGCAGAACCCGCCACTGATGCCCTGCTGAAGTTCTCCCGCAAGATTCTGGAAAAACAGGGCCATGTCTCTGACCAGGATCTACAGGACGTACGCAACGCAGGTCACGATGATGCCGCCATTACCGAAATCGCAGCCAACGTGGCGCTGAACATCTTCACGAACTACTTCAACCACATGGCACAAACCGAGATCGATTTTCCTGAAGTGGCACCACTAAACTCAGAGAGTGCCGCGTGCTGTCATGCGGAAGGATCAACCTGTTCTTAATGAACGACGAACCGCCTCTCATTCGTAATATCACGAATGAGAGGTTCTATCAAATCAACACTCTTGTTTCTTATTCATAGAAAGAATTCAGATGAACTATCGAAAGCAGGCCATTTTCAGCGGGAGTATGATCATGATCGCAGCCATTTTGACCAGTTCGGCCCTGGCAGAACCGACTCAACCCCGGCAGGTACAATATCGCACCGTCAAAGTAAACGGCCTCGATATTTTCTATCGAGAAGCGGGACCCAAAGATGCCCCCACCCTGTTACTACTGCACGGGTTCCCCACGTCTTCTCACATGTTTCGCAATCTCATTCCCGCACTGGCAGACAAGTATCATGTGATTGCCCCTGATTATCCCGGTTTCGGCTATAGTAGTGCCCCGCCCGTCGGTGAGTTTGATTACTCATTTGCGAATCTCGCCAATGTGATCGAACAATTCACCGAACAACTGAAGCTTAAAAAGTATTCTCTGTACCTGATGGATTACGGTGCCCCGATCGGCTTTCGACTGGCTGTCAAACATCCGCAACGCGTCGAGACGCTCATCATCCAGAATGGAAACGCATATAACGAAGGTCTCGACAATCCGTTCTGGGAGCCGGTGAAAGCCTACTGGAAAAATCCTTCACAGGAACAGGGCAACAAGCTGCGCTCATTGCTGACTCTGGACGCCACCAAATGGCAGTACACGACCGGCGTTCGTAATCAGGACGTTATCAGTCCGGATACCTGGGGGCACGTGCAACCCCTGCTGGACCGCCCCGGGAATCAGGAAATTCAGCTCGCGTTATTCTTAAGTTATGGCAGCAATCCGCCGCTGTATCCTCAATGGCAGGAGTATCTGCGAACCCATCAACCGCCGACGTTGATTGTCTGGGGCAAGAACGATCAAATCTTTCCGGCTGCGGGTGCATATCCTTATCAACGCGATCTGAAAGACCTGGAATTCCATCTGCTGGATACCGGTCACTTCGCGCTTGAAGAAGACGGCCCGATCATTGCACGCTTGATGCGAAGCTTCCTCTGCAGAAAAACCGAATAATCTCACTCTAATTTTTCAGCCGTGGCTTGTAGAATATTCTGCAAGTCGCGGCTGCTCGTTTCCAGATCTCGTTTGACCGGGAGTCTATTTATGAATCATTATCCCAGCGATATTGCGTTTACGCCATCTGTCAAAGCGGTTCAAACCAGAAAGGGTTCACGTTCGCTGTATGCGAAAGTGGAACAGGGTTATGGTTGGCAGACCGAAGTGACAGCAGAACTGAAAGCCTTTCTGGCCGAACTAGACATGTTTTATCTGGGAACGGCGAATCGGGCCGGCCAACCTTATATTCAATACCGGGGCGGCAGTCCGGGTTTTCTCAAAGTCGTTGATGAAAAAACACTGGGTTTTGCCGATTTTGGTGGCAATCAGCAATATATCACACTCGGAAATCTGGCGGAAAACCCGCAGGCATTTCTGTTTTTGATGGACTATGTCCACAGCCGCCGTATCAAAATCTGGGGCACCGCGTGGGTGGAAGAAAACGATCAGGAACTTATCCAACGTCTGCATGACCCTGCATATCCCGCCCGAGCGGAACGCGCGATTCTGTTGTCGATAGAAGCCTGGGACATGAATTGTCCGCAGCACATTCACAAACGGTATCCAGCAAATGAAGTGCTGCCGCTGATTAAATCGCTGCAGGAGGAAAACCGGCTGCTCAAAGAACAAATGGCCCGATTCCAGACAGGATGGGAACCGGGCCATTGAGAAATGCAGTCACCCTTATAGACTGCTTCCTCATGATCAGAAATCGTCGTCGCTTCCATTTCCTGAACCGGTGTTTGTCCCCGCGCCGTTTTGTGGCGTACCAGACAGCACGTCGTAACCTTTCGCCGTGTTTTGTGTGGCAGTATTGCCTGTGAAGGTGGCCGTATTCCCGCCACTAAAGAGATTGATCATGAAACCATCGCCCGAGTTATTCCCGGCACTGTTTCCACTGATGGTTCCACCAACAATGGGAGCACTGAAATCATATCCATTAAATGTATTTCCGATGGATGTGTTATTGCTGAACGTACCGCCGAGGAAGACATCGTCAAAATCAAACCCGTCTTCTTTATTTCCTGAGGCGAGGTTATTACTGATGGTTCCGCCTGAGATCTCGTTAAAGTCAAACCCGTCATCAGTATTGTTGATCGCGCTGTTATTGCTGATGGTTCCGCCACTGATCTCGCCACCAAACTTAATTCCATTCACTCCGTTTCCGGTAGCACTGTTCTCACTGATGGTTCCACCACTCACATCATAAAAGTTGAAACCATCCTCTCCATTTTGATTCGCGACGTTTCCGGTGAAGATAACGCCTGAGACATCATCATCAAAGTAAAACCCGTCGTCAGTATTATTACTTGCGACATTCCCGGTAAACGTTCCACCGGTGACGTCATTATTGAAGAAAAATCCATCATCGTTATGTGTAGCGATATTATCCGAAAACGTCCCGCCTAAGACCTTATGATAGAATGCGAACCCGGCATAATCATTTCCAGTAGCCTGGTTACCGCTGATGGTTCCCCCGGTCATCCGATAAAATTCGAACCCGAAGTTCTCATTGTTCTCGGCAATATTATTTGAGAAGACGCCGCCTGTGATCGTGCCATCGAAATAATACCCGTCTTCTCCATTGTTCCTTGAGGTATTCCCGGAAACAGTACCACCGGAAAATGTATCAAAATCAAACCCGTCGTAAGTATTGTTCTCGGCCAGGTTATTACTGATTGTTCCGCCGCTGACATTCACCAGGTAGTATCCATAATCATTGTTGCGGGAGATATTACCGGTGACACTCCCCCCCACAAAGTTCTGAATTTGAAGGCCATCATTATTATTCCCGACGCCATTCCCGCTGAAAGTATTGTCGGTGACGGCACCATTGATATTGCCATCTAAATGCACTCCGTCTTCCAGGGCGCCACTGATCGTATTGCAGTTGATCGCGAAACCGCTGATCCCGTTACCATAAATTCCGTTTTTGCCCCCGGTAATATTCATGCCCACAATGGTGGCGTTATCTGCCAGCGTAAACACGTCGATGGTATTCACCGTTCCATTGACGATCGTATGCGGACCATAACTGAAGCTGGCGACGGCCCCTGAATCACAGCCCACCACGTTCACACTCTTGCCGCCCGCCAAAGCAAGCTGCCCATTATTGAACACAAAACCGCTGCCGGTATTAATCGTGCCTGCGCTGCCGTCAAACAGCACCACACTGTCCGCACCGGCTGCGTTGAAGACCGCTTCCGCGCTGGCAGTGTTCGCGTCAATCACTGTAATGTTCTGCAGCATCTGACCGTTTGATTGCAGTTTGGCATGTTCCACTGGTCCGCGCGCCTGATTGAGTACGATATCGAGATCACGCATGATCGGATTGACCATGCGGCGCTGGAATCGGTTCAGACGCTTACTGTCTCCATTACCGGGAAGAGGTATGCGAACCATTAGCATCCCTGTCCCCTGCGAGCCGCGCAATTCGTCATACTGATATTGCCCGCCCAGAACCACACGTGATCCGTTGCCCAGAAACGGAAGATCGAACATCCGAAATTCAACCCGTGCGCGGGGACCTGCCATTTCCTTGAATCCGGGTGCCGAATTATCAAAATAATAACCGCCAACATAGCCGCGCAGTTCCGCATCCACATTCAGATCATCAAATGTTTTCAGCAATCGGCCGACTTCAAAATCGGT
>NZ_CALFPF010000207.1 GCF_937919775.1 uncultured Gimesia sp. | reverse complement strand
AGCTGGCCTGACTCGCAATCGGATCGCTGGCAGGAGTTGAACTATTGACCGTGGGTGCCGGCTTTTCATTTCCCGAAGTCGTTGTGCCTGCTGGCGCAGGTGTCGCTGAGGTTTGCGTATTCCCTGCTTCAGACTGCGAACCTGTGTTGAGGGCAAACATGAAAGAGGCAGCACTGCGCTGTGTCTTGCCGTCTTTTGAAAGTTGAATCTCACGTGGTGTCAGATAGCCGTCCCCGTTTAAATCCATCGTGAAAAATTCACCCAGCTTCGTCGGATTATTTTTTCTCCACTCATAGAGGCCAATCTGGCCATCCTGATCGGTATCGTGAGGGACAAAGTCTTTGTTTAAATCCACCGTGGTTCGAACCGGTTTGACGGGTTCGTTTTTAGAGGAACTGCTCGATTTACTGCCGCCGCTGGAACGACTGCCGGAAGAGGACTCCGGAGGAGCACCCCGGTCTGACTGAAAAGAACCATAGCGGTCCCGCATCGAACCCTGGTCAAATCCCCCCCGTTCTTCGCCGGAACTCTCATCGGGTCGGGAGAAGGAACCGGGAGGACCACCACCCGGGCCACCTGAGAAACTGAATCGACTTCGGTCATCCCCGCCCCGTCCCCTGTCATCACCGCCTGAAGGACCTCTCTGGCTGCGCATCCGCTCCATCACCTGTGGCATGACGCGTTCGAATTCCTGCTGGGTCATGCTGCGTGAGGTATCGACGCCAGCCGCCTGCAGAGTTTCCTTGAAACGCCCTGGCATCTGATCAAATTCGGAGGGTTCAATCACCCCGTTTCTGTTGCGATCAAGAAACGACATGAAACCGCGTGAGCGACTTTCGCCACCTGGCTGCGCATAAGCCAGATTAGAACTGAGTCCTACCAGCATTACAGATAGAATCAGCAGACAGATAAAACGGAACATTTTCCTACTCCGCAGAATTTAGAGCGGTCTTTCACGGTCATTACCGTGTTTAATAAACAGATAAGGGAATTTTGCGCCTCAGTAACATAAAGATGCAAGACTTTTTCCCTGCCCTAACATAGAAACACCGGGGACTAAGGAAAAGATCGTTCCATTTCGAAAGATTCCGGTGATCTTTGAAACGGGCCTTAACGTATTGAAGTATCACATGATAGTGCGTGTTTTGTAGATTTGCTCTTGTAATTGATTTTTGCCGTCCCTAGCATAATGATCATAAGAATATCTCTCGAGTTATCTTTATTTTGCCTTAATTCAGAAACGCCATTCACAATGATCCGGAACACAAAATTGAAACTCTGTTTTGTTGTCGCCCTGATGGGAGTTTTTGCCTGTTCAGATTCTGTTCACTATTCCTTGCAGGCTCAGGAACCGGCTGACCAGCCACAACCAGATCGCGGGGGCCGAAGAGACCGAGGTGGTTTTGGGGGTGGCGGTGGGTTTGGTGGCGATCGTGGAGGATTTGGAGGAAGAGGTGGCTTCGGCGGTGGTAGCTTTGGAGGCGGGGGTCCTCGTGGCGGCATTGGATCGCTGGTCGGTCGTGAAGAAGTTCAGAAAGAACTCCAGTTAACTGAAGATCAGATCAAAAAGCTGGACGAAGCAGCCCAGGCGATGCGTCCCAGTCGTGAGTCAATGGAACCATTTATGAACCGGATGCGCGAGGCGCAAACGGATGAAGAACGAACGAAAGTTCGTGAAGAAATGGGCGCTGCGTTTGAAAAACAAAGAACAGAGGGTGAAGCGAAACTTTTCGGGCTGCTGGATGAAAAGCAGGCGGCTCGTTTGAAACAACTACAGATGCAGGAAGCCGGCTATCGTCAACTGAGCAATGCAGACACTTCCAAACAGCTCAATCTGACAGAAGACCAGTTGAAAAAAATCAATGAACTCGAAGAGCAGCGGTCTGAAGCCCGTCGTGAACTGGGCCGCCGCGCCACTCCGGAAGAACGGGACAAGGTCCAACAGGAATTTGATCAGAAAATCGAAGCAGTTTTGACGAAAGAGCAGCAGACCCAATGGAAACAAATGCTGGGACCGGTCCTGGTTTCCACTCAAAGCCCGACGCAACCCGGTACCGCACCAGTCACCGGCAATGCAACGCCTGTCTCTCGACCGCGACCACAGATTCCGATGGAACCCGAAGGTTTGAAACCGGAAGACCGCCGCATTTCTTTTGGCAGCGGTAATGCCGTCGCGATGAAGGAGGCAGCAGGTCAACCTGCTGAAAATGCCCCAACGGAAAAGACACCCGGCGCCGCCGGAAAGATGTCATTCAATTTCCGGTTTGCTCCCTGGGGAGACGTTCTGAAATTATTTGCCGAATCAGCCGGTTATACACTCGATTTGAACGATGTGCCTCCAGGTACTTTTAACTATTTCGATAACGGCTCTTACTCGCCGACCGAAGCGCTGGACATTATCAACGGCTACTTATTGCAGAAAGGTTATGTGATTGTCCGCCGCAATCAGTTTCTGGTGGTCCTGAATATCGATAACGGAATTCCTCCCAATCTGGTGCCGATCGTTGCTTCAGAAGAGCTGGAGCAGCGGGGAAAAAATGAACTCATGAGCGTCTCATTCCAACTGGAAGGAGTGGATCTCGATCAGGTGGCCAAAGAGGTGCAGGCGATTTTAGGTCCCCAAGGCAAGTCGATCGCTTTGAAGACGGCGAACTCGATAATCGTCACTGATATTGGCAGTAATCTGTTACGTGTGAAAAAGCTGTTGGATGGTGCGATGGCAAATGGGGCACCTACCGATCTGGTTTTTCGTTCTTTCGAATTAAAGTTTATCGACGCCACCGAAGCCGAGAAACTTATCCGAAACCAGTTCGGTCTGGCTGCTGCAACACAAAACGTCAGTGCCGGCGCGACGATGTCCCGTTATTATGATCCCCGGTCCCGACGCAGCAGCAGCAGCAGCAGTGGCCGTGAAGGTTATCCACCACCGCCACAAGCAGCCAACGACGATTCCACACAGGTGACGGCAGACCCCCGTACGAATCGACTGTTAGTGACGGCGACTCCAGCTCAGATCAAAATTGCAGAAGAAATCATCAAATCGATTGACGTCGATGAAGACAGTTCCGGAAATGTCCTGGGAGGCGGAGGAAATCGGCCGTATCTTCATGTCTACTCCGTGAGTTCAGCCGATTCTCGCGAAGTGACGAAAACACTGGATGCCATGATCCCCGGCGTTGTCGTCAATGAAGATGCCCGCAATAACAAAATTCATATTTTGGCCACGCCCAAAGAACACACAAAAATCGCGGAGATGATCCGGCAGTTGGATGGCGAAGGGGGCAGCCAGTCTGTTTCCGTCATCAACCTCAGTTCCCTCGATCCCATTTCCGCAACCGCAACGCTGCGTTCACTGTTTTTACGCGACGGAAATGATGCCCCCACGATTGAAGCCGACCTGCTCGGTCGCCGTCTGCTCGTGCGTGGCAACCCCGATCAGGTGATTCAGGTCAAAGCCCTGCTGGCGCAACTGGGAGAAGATGGGACCGCAAAATCGAATGAGGCCCGCGATCGTGGTCCTGTCCGTACCATTCCGCTTGGTGGCCGTGATTCAAAGGAAATCCTTCAGTTAATCGATAAGCTCTGGTCCGCTTCATCTGGTGATACGAACCCCATCCGGATTGTGGTGCCTTCTGATGATTCGTTAATCCGTGAACGGATTCTGGGAGAAGAAGACGAAGCCCCTACGCGAAATCGCGGGTTTCGAAATCCTTCATCACAAAGCACCAGCGCCCCGCTGAATCGTCCGATCCAGCAAAAACGCCGCGCTGTTGACGCAGACAATCAGCGATTTTTCTTTACCGCCAGCGATCAGAAACCAGAGGAAGAAACGAAAGAGCAGGAAAACGTTTCTCCTGAAAAGGCCGCTGATGAAAAAGCGAAACCAGAACCCGCAGCTCAGAAAAAACCGACAGAAGCGCCTCCGCAGACGGAGAAAAAGAATCCGGTTGCCGTTTCAACCAATGGGGACAACCTGATTATCACCTCCACTGATCTCGATGCCCTGAATCGGCTCGAACAGATGATCGAAGCGTTAACCCAGGCAATCCCTCCTAAGAGTCAATGGACCGTGTTTTATCTGCGTTCTGCTGACGCGACCGCAACGGCAAAAATGCTGGAAAGTCTGTTCCCGAGCAGTTCCGTTTCAGATATGGCTTCGGATTCCGGTATGCTGGGCGGATTATCGTCCATCGGCGGCAGCCTGATGGATGCGACCGGCTTATCGACTTTGGGCATGGGGCCACAAACATTGCGCATCATTCCTGAAGTCCGTTCGAATTCCCTGTACGTCACCGGACCTCCCGATAAAGTCCGCTCTGTGGAACAGATGCTCAAAGTGCTTGACGCTTCTGAACTGCCTGCTTCATTGCGCGATCGTTCGCCGGGAATCATTCCTGTCGAGTTTGCGAACGCCAATGATGTCGCGACGATTGTCAAAGATCTTTACAAAGATTATCTGCAGCCCCCGCAACAGCAGAATAGCGCACAAAGAGGAAATCCGTTTGCCGCGATGATGGGCGGTGGTGGTGGCAGCAGAGGCGCACAAGGTTCATCCGGTGCACAACCTGCCGAAGCCAAACTTGCCGTCAGCGTCGATGCGAATGCGAATCAGTTGCTGGTTTCTGCCAGCGATTCGCTGTTTCAGGAAATCGAATCTCTGGTGCGCGAACTGGATTACTCCGCTAAAATGTCTCGAAAATCAGTACGTGTCGTGACTTTAAACAATGGAAATTCCACTTTGATTCAAAATGCACTCACTTCTCTGTTACCGAATGTCACCGTCAGCACGACAGGCAGCGATTCCAAGAGAAAAACGCCCGAACAGACTTCCGATTCTGCAAAACAGTCTACTTCCCCAGCAGATTCCGACAACCGTGGCGATGAAGTGCGTCAGTTCTTTGAGCAGCGGATGCGGGAACGGATGGGAATGCCCCAACCGGGAGGAGATTCGAACCCGGGGTCAGGTTCCCCCTTTGGCGGCCGTTCCTCGCGCGGTTTTCAATTTCCCGGCGGCGACACTGGCGGCTCCCGTGGAGGCAGCCGTTCAAGTCGAGGCCGAGGTCGCTAACAAACCACTTATCAGCATGCCATTCCTCAAGATATTTTTACCATTGAGTAAACTCCATGGAAATCAGTGAAATTCTCCAACGACGCGGAATCCTTGACGAGCGCCAGTTGCTGTTAGCGCAGCAGTCGGCGAATGGTCATCGTCTGGATCGTGTTGTGATGGAAATGGGGTTGGCCACTGAAGAAGATCTGCTCAAAGCGTTCGCCGATGAACTGGGCATGAAATATTTTGAGTTGAAAGACTTTCAGGTTGATACCGAACTGCTGGCTCTCTTTCCGGCAACACCGATTTTTCGACACGCTCTGCTTCCACTGAGACGTGACAACGGTCGCGTGCTGGTGGCCTCTGCCGATCCGTTTGATTTCGAAGCTATCGACGAACTGAGTTCGTTGAGTGGCCAGATTCTGGAACCGGTGCTGGCGCTGCACGCTGACGTCGTAGAATTGATCAAAGATAACCTGGGCGTTGGTGGTGACACCATTAATGAACTGGTCTCACAGCGCGCCGCAGAAGACGGAGTCGAACTTCTCGAAGAAGTTTCTGAAGAACATGGCGAACTGGCCGACATGGCGCAGACGGCGTCGGTGATTCGTCTCGTAAATGAACTCCTGATCGAAGCACTGCAGCAGCAGGCCAGTGACGTGCATATCGAACCCCACGAAACCGGGCTCGTCGTGCGTTATCGGGTTGACGGACTGTTACGATTACAGTCGGTACCGCCGGAGATTAACCATTTTTATTCCGCGATCATTACCCGCCTTAAAATTATGGCGCATTTGAATATCGCGGAAAAGCGACTGCCGCAGGACGGACGAATCAAACTGCGAATTACCGGCCGCGAAATTGACGTGCGTGTTTCCATTATCCCCATGATTTATGGCGAAGGGATCGTCATGCGTCTGCTGGATAAGGAACGCATGGTGTTTCGGCTGGATAATGTCGGTCTGAACCCGCAGATGCTGTCGACCTTTCGCGAAATGATTCAGTTGCCTCACGGCATTGTCCTGGTAACCGGACCTACGGGAAGTGGAAAAACTTCGACTCTCTACAGTGCCTTGAATGAAATCAAAAATCCGGAAACAAAAATTATCACCGTGGAAGACCCGGTGGAATATCACAGCGAAGGCATCAGCCAGATTCAGGTGAATTCCCGGATAGGACTCACATTCGCAGCCGGTCTGCGCAGTATTTTGCGTCACGACCCCGATATCGTTCTGATCGGGGAAATTCGTGATGGTGAAACAGCCAACAGTGCCATCCAGGCTTCCTTAACGGGGCACCTGGTTTTTAGCACCCTGCATACGAATGATTCTCCGGGTGCCTTTACTCGTCTGGTTGATATGGGCGTGGAACCTTATCTTGTGGCCAGCACGGTCGAAGCGGTATTGGCACAGCGTCTGGTACGCGTGCTCTGCAAACATTGCAAACGCCCTTATCGTCCGCGGCCTGACAAATTACCGCCGGATTTCCCTGATCTCAATATCAGCGAATTGTGGGAGCCTGTCGGCTGTCGGCATTGTCGGGAAATGGGATATTCAGGACGAATTGGAATTCTTGAACTGCTGGTGAATGATTCCGTGATCAGGAAATTATGTACCGAGCATGCCAGTTCCGGTCAAATCCGTGATTATGCACGAAAAAACGGCTGGCAGACGTTGCGTGACGCAGGCTGGCAGAAAGTGATCGAAGGGGTAACTTCGCTTGATGAAATCCTGCGTGTGACGAAGGGGGATCTCTAAAATCATGTTTCACACGTGTATTTATATAATCAATGTGCTTCGAGTTTATCAGAGTCAGTAGTATGCCGGATTTTCAATACATCGCGCGAGAAACAACAGGCCGCCAGGTGAGCGGTATTCTGTCTGCTTCCAATCAGCAGGATGCCCTGAATTCTCTGGCTGCGCGCAGTCTGTTTGCGGTGAAAGTCGATCTGGCAGATAAAGCCAAAGCACAGTTAAAATATTCCGGACGTCGGGTCCGCGCACGCTATCTGTCCGTGTTCTACACACAGTTGGCAGACTTGCTGAAGTCGGGAGTTCCGTTGCTCCGTTCGCTGGAGTTGTTGAATAAACAGTCCAATAATCCCGCGCTCAAACAGGTTCTGGAAGAAGTCCGTGCCGAAGTCGCCGATGGTACCCGTCTGGCGGTGGCGATGGGACAACACCCAAAAGTGTTTTCTGAACTCGCCGTCAGTATGGTGCGCGCCGGCGAAGAAGGCAGTTTCCTGGAAGACGTATTGAAACGTATTGCCAATTTCACCGACCATCAGGAAGAACTGAAAAATCGCGTAGTGGGTGCGATGATTTATCCTGCGTTTCTGACAACGTTCGGCACCATTATCGTCAGTTTCCTGCTGGTTTATTTTGTTCCCAAGTTTGAACCGATTTTTGCAAGAATGTCAGAGCGGGGAGAACTTCCCTGGGCCACGACAACCCTGCTGGGATTCAGTGCATTCATGCAATCCTACTGGTTTATTATTTTTTTTGCGATCGGATTATCCGTTGCTGCGGTTTATAAATATATCGCGACAACTGAAGGGCGCATGAAA
>NZ_CALFPF010000206.1 GCF_937919775.1 uncultured Gimesia sp. | reverse complement strand
CCGACTATCGCATTTCTACTTTACAATGTCCTTCCAATCCCAATCAGGGACACAGTTATGCCGGCATGCATCATGATATCGAAGCTCCTATCGATGTCGACAATAATGGCGTTTTGTTTTTGAACAGCAGCGTACGCTATGATGACATTCCAGACGGAAGCTCGAAGACAATCTTTCTTGGCGAGATCACTCAAGGAAATGAACTTGGCTGGGTTTCTGGAACCCGGTCAACTTTGAGAAATGCCGGCACGGAGCCGAATGCCACTTATTCAAATTTGTTCCCAGGCCAAACTGCCTTTGAACAACGATTTGATTCCGACGATACGACCCCGGGAGCCGAAAAACAGGAAAAAGATTCTGATACATCAAACAGTGATCCCAAAATACTTCACGTCGGGGGGTTTTCCAGTTTTCACACAGGTGGTGCTCATTTTGGATTTGGTGATGGATCTGTGCGTTTCCTGAGTGAGAATCTTAATCTTGAAACGTATCAGGCATTAGCAAATCGACATGACGGACAGTTAATTTCTGATTATTAAATCAGAAAAAGAATTTAGAATCATCGGTTTCCGGGCAAAATTATTTTCTAACAACAGAAGAAAAGTCGTTCCATGCTTTTAAAACGAAACAGACTTCGCAATCGTTCCGGATTTGTGCTGATTGAGTTACTGGCCGTCATCATGATCATCGCGATTTTGATTTCACTTCTACTTCCCGCAGTTCAACAGGCCCGTGAAGCGGCTCGTGCCACGCACTGTAAAAATAACCTCATACAAATCGGCATTGCACTTCATAATTACCAGATGAGCCATATGGTTCTACCTTCCGGTACGGTCAATCCGCAGGGCCCCATTCTTAATCAACCGATTGGCTATCATGTGAACTGGGTCCTCCAGATTCTCCCTTTATTGGACGAAAAAGCAGCATTTCGCAGCTATAATTTCAAATTTGGAGTCTACGACAAAGTCAATCGTACGACAGCGAACTATATCCTGACTGGTTTTCAGTGTCCTTCCAGTAGTCGAGGCGGATATAATTATGCAGGCTGCCATAACGATACTGAAGTACCGATTGATGCAGACAACAATGGGATCTTATATCTCAACAGCAGTATTCGCGACAAAGATCTGAAAGATGGTCGATCTTATACGATATTTGTAGGAGAAACAGTCGACGGTGGTTTTTTGAGCTGGCCGTCTGGCACTTCATCCACTCTTCGAAATATGGGGACCAAAATCAACGAAGTCAACCTGAGCCCGACCACATTCAACCAAATGCAGAGATTTGGCTCTGATCATCAATACCACTTCGAAGCGGATCCAGATGACGGAATGCTCGAACCCTGGGATACATTACCAACAGATTCCGATAGCAGAGAAGTGGAAGGGCTACTGCCCCTCCCCGAAGAACAGCAGGCTCTGCTTCAAGTGGGAGGATTTTCAAGTCCTCATACAGAAGGGGCTCATTTTTGTCTGGGCGATGGTTCAGTGCGTTTTATTAGCCAAAAAGCGAATTACGAGATTCTGAGAAATCTTGCCAATCGCCATGATAGTAACCTGATCGGAGAGTACTAGAATTTCCCACATGAAGACGAATCTGCTAAATTCCGGATTCCATAGTGCCATCTATTTTTCGATGATATTTTTTTTGTATCCTCAAATTGTTGAAGCGATAGAAATTCATGATATACGGTGGGGATTCGGCGACCGGCTTGTGGCTTACAAAATCAATCCTGTTACGATTTTAGTTGAAAATACCACTTCACAACCATTTGAGAGCGAGATCAGACTTCAACGAGAAACCTTTCGCGGGCAGCAAATTGGCATCGCTCTTTCGTCTACGACTTATATTGCTCCTTTTGAAAAAAAATGGGTCCAGTTTTACCCCTATCTCACTGAATCAGCAGACAACTGGAAACTATACTGGAAACAGGGAAACGACCAGCGAACACAGTCATTTTTCTCACCACGTCCGATGCCCAGCGCCGTTACGATTCAATTGGTGCAACCAGATAGTTTGAGCAAAGTCATACCCGGAATCAAGCAGTATCCCGAAGACTTGTTCCCTCCCATTTTAGGTGCCGTTGATCCTTTGAATGAAGTCTTTTTAGATCATGTTCCCAAATGGGAGAAATCTCGCAGAAATACTTTTATGCAATGGGTTTATTCGGGAGGAATCGTACACCTTTTCGAAAATCCAAATGGAGAGCTGCCTGCTTTTCCCGAATCTTACGCTCCTTTAAACATGAATACCACAAAATCTCCCGTTCAATATGGTACTGGAGTTATTTATTTTCATCGCAAAAAACTGGCTGATGTTCCCCCTTTGGAACTCAAGCAATTAATCAAGAAGAACACACATTTGGTCGATTATCTCCAATCGCATGAATTGGAGAAAGATGATTTCCCTCAATTGCCTAATCCTTCGTACTCTCCCTCAACTGAAAACTCTACGATAAACTCAATCGCCAGTGATGAAGATAT
>NZ_CALFPF010000205.1 GCF_937919775.1 uncultured Gimesia sp. | reverse complement strand
TAAATATGCACGGGAAGCTGCGGAATTTACGAATTTGTATTCCAAGTGGCGCGGTGCGAATCGCTTCATTTCATACACTTTGGCCTTAGATCTTCTGGAAGAGCGTGCGGAAGTCCAATCGCGCAATGTCCAAGTTCCCAGGCTGCAAGGCGTCCGGGACTGGATTCAGCGAGAGACCAAATTGGGGAACCCGACTTTGGCTGCGGAAGTAGAAAAAACGCATGATCCCGATCTGGAACTGGCCTTAAAATGGTCTCTGGCAGTTAATGAAATGATTGCCGACATGGTTCACGATGTCCCCCCATATCCGAATGTCAGAGAAAGTCTGATCAAACTGGATCCGGTGGCGGACATGATTGTCTGCTCCGCAACCCCTAACGAAGCGCTCAATAAAGAATGGGAAGAGCACGATATTGCAAAATATGTCGATGCAATTTGTGGCCAGGAAGCGGGCAGTAAAAAAGAAACGCTCGGTCAGGCCAAAGCCTGCGGATATGAATCGAACAAAGTGTTAATGATCGGTGATGCTCCCGGCGACATGAAAGCAGCGGAAGCAGTCGGAGCACTCTTCTACCCCATCAATCCCGGTGCAGAAGAAGCCAGTTGGGAACGATTCATCGGCGAAGCCTGTGACAAGTTTCTTAACGGCGAATATGCGGGCGAATATCAACAAAAATTAATTGCCGAGTTTGACAGTTATCTGCCGGAGTTACCTCCCTGGAAACGATAATTCTGCAAATTGAGTTCACTCAAAACCAGCAGAAATAATTCAACACATTTTTTTATTCACAGAACATCAGAATCGAACGAGAATTTTCAATGTCAAAACACGATATCGGCCTGGTAGGTCTGGCAGTGATGGGACAAAACCTGGTACTCAATATGGCCAACCATGGCTATTCTGTAGGTGTTTTCAATCGCACCACCAGCGTCACCGATGAATTTGTCAGCAGCAAAACGGATGAGCAGAAAATCACAGGTTACCATACTCTGAAAGAGTTGGTAGACAATCTGGCGGCCCCCCGCAAGGTGATGCTCATGGTCAAAGCTGGTCCTGCCGTTGATGCCATTATAGACGATCTCAAAGGATTATTAAGCCCCGGAGACATCATCATCGATGGCGGTAATACACACTTTGATGATACCAATCGCCGCACCAAAGAAGTCGAAGACGCAGGTTTGCTTTTCATTGGAACAGGCGTTTCCGGCGGAGAAGAAGGGGCATTAAAAGGCCCCAGTATCATGCCCGGCGGATCACCCGCAGGTTGGCCGCATGTCAAATCGATCCTGCAGGACATCTCTGCGAAAGTGGGCGAAAACAACGACATCCCCTGTTGCGAATGGGTGGGCGAAGCAGGGGCAGGGCACTATGTCAAAATGGTGCATAATGGCATCGAGTATGGAGATATGCAGTTAATCTGCGAATCGTACTATATTCTCAAACACACACTGGGACTCACCAACCAGGAACTTTACAAAGTGTTCGACGAGTGGAACCAGGGGGAACTCGAAAGTTATCTGATTGAAATCACCCGTGATATCTTCACCGTGATCGACGAAGAAACAGGTGAGTATCTGGTTGACGAAATCCTGGACACCGCCCAGCAAAAAGGGACTGGTAAATGGATGAGCCAGCATGCACTGGACCTGGGTGTTCCCACCACATTAATCACAGAAGCCGTTTATGCCCGCTGCCTTTCTGCTCAGAAAGAAGCCCGGGTTCGCGCCTCCAAAATCCTCGGTGGCCCCAACAAGAAATTTGAGGGTGATCGCAAGCAGTTTATCGAAGATGTCAGGCAGGCCCTGTATGCATCGAAATTATGCAGCTACGCGCAAGGTTATGTCCAACTGAACTCAGCCGCCGAACACTTTGGCTGGAAGCTGAATAATGGGGATATTGCCCTCTTGTGGCGCGGCGGGTGTATTATTCGCTCTACCTTCCTGCAGGATATTAAAGCCGCCTTTGACAAGAATCCTGAACTGGAAAACCTGCTGCTGGATGACTTCTTCCGCACGGCTGTTGAGAAAGCGCAACCAAGCTGGAGACGCGTGGTCGCAACGGCTGTTGAGCTTGGATTGCCGGTCCCCAGTTTTGCAGCAGCCTTAAGTTACTATGACGGATACCGCCAGGCTCGCTTGCCTGCAAA
Organism: uncultured Gimesia sp.; assembly: GCF_937919775.1. GTDB lineage: Bacteria > Planctomycetota > Planctomycetia > Planctomycetales > Planctomycetaceae > Gimesia. The sequence goes on along the minus strand of NZ_CALFPF010000205.1, from coordinate 17,681 downwards.
TCTGCTACAGGCTCAGCGCGATTACTTCGGAGCGCATACTTATCAACGAATTGATAAAGAAGGTACTTTTCATACCGACTGGATTCGCGAACGCCGTCTGGATTCATAATCGGATCCAAACTGGTTCATTCAAATCGTCTATCGGTTTTTGCTGTAGCCAGCCTGTTCATTCGCCCGTTAATAAAGAAAATCAACTTTATTAACGGGCAAAATTGTGATTAGCGGGGAGTAAAGCGATGCGAATCGTGTTGTTGGGGACAGGTGGTTATCACCCTAATGAGCGTCGACATACCGCCTGCCTGATGATCCCCGAACTGGGAATCATTTTTGACGCAGGAACCAGTTTTTTTCGCGTTCCTGGTTTTATGCAAACACGCAACCTGCAAATCTTCCTGACTCACGCCCACCTGGACCACATTGTCGGTCTTTCTTTTTTTCTGGTCCCCATGCTGACGGACCAGATCGACTCTGTCAAAGTTTATGGCGAAGAATCGAAGCTCACTGCCATTCAAACCCACTTGTTCTGTGAAGAAATTTTTCCTGTTCTGCCTGATTATGAATTCATTTCATTACCGGAAACAGTCACTGTCCCCGGTGATGGCATTCTGCGCCACTTGAATCTCGAACATCCGGGAGGTTCGGTAGGTTATCGCATCGATTGGCCCGATCGTTCCATGGCCTACATCTCTGATACTGCCCATCCGGAACAGCATCTGGACTTCATCAAAGACGTTGATCTATTAATTCACGAATGTTACTTCCCAGATGACATGGCAGAGTGGGCTGATAAAACCGGACACAGCCACACGACTCCCGTCGCAGAGCTTGCCCGTGATGCCAGGGTTGGGAAATTGGTCCTGACCCATATTGACCCTCAACGTCCAGGCGATGACCCGATTGAAATCAAAGTTGCTCAAAAAATCTTTCCGAATACAATATTGGGAGAAGATCTGATGGAAATCGATTTTTAGCTCCAGGAAATACTTCGCATTCTTCGGCCTTCTCTCCAAAGTAAGTATTCAGAAACCATGATGAAAGAAACATCACAAGAATCCATTCTTTCTCTGGAACTTCTTGAAGCATTGAGAAACCCGGAAAATGGTTTCCCATTGGAATATGAAGCAGGCCAGAATTTATTAATCGATCGGCAATCCAGTCGCTCGTTTCCCGTCCTCAAAGGCATCCCCCGATTTGTAGAGCAGGAACATCTCTCCAGTTTTGGGCTGCAATGGAATAAATATGAGGTTGCTCATCCTGACGAGGATCGGGCGACATTTTCTGCTAAAACCGGATTTGAGCTGAGTGAATTACAAGGGCTTAAAATTCTAGACGCCGGCTGTGGTGGAGGTCGCTATTCTAAAGTGGCCGCTGAAGCAGGGGGGCTCGTATCGGGTGCTGACCATACAACGGCAGTCGAGAAAGCTCTAAAACTCTGCAGCCATCTCGAACACGTCTCTCTGGTTCAGGCCGACCTCAAACATCTCCCTTTTCCCCCCCAGTCATTCGATTTTGTGTTTTCAATCGGCGTGATGCACCACGACAAAGACACACGCGCTGTATTCGATGCCGTGGCCCGGATGGTTAAACCCGGCGGCCGTTATTCTGTCTGGCTCTATCGAAAAAACCAGTGGTGGCAGGAAATCATCAATTCCGCGCTTCGCAGAATCACAACACGCATGGCTCCTGAAAAGCTGGAGACCTGGTGCCGCGTGGGTGCCTGGCTGGGCGGGATTCCCGTGATTAATAAAACCCTGAATAAAGTCATCAATTTCAGCAATCATCCCAACTGGGAAAACCGGGTCTGTGATACTTTTGACTGGTATGCCCCCGCTTATCAATACCACCATACAACAGAAGAGCTCAAGTCGTGGTTTGAACAGGCCGGGTTTGAAAACTTGAAGATTCTCCCTCCGGAAAAAACGGGCTCGTTTTATCGCTGGTGTTATGAGCACAATCTTTTGATTGGCAGCGGGGTAAACATACAAGGCACAAAATCCTCATAGTTCCCATTGATTTCCTGATAACACTCTCTCTCCTGAGCGTTCGTTTTTGACTGTTTTACCTGAGCCGATTCGCTAATGAATCCGCCTGAATAAACTCGGTTTTAATCTGACGCCCGCACCCCAAATTACCTGATATGATGATACAGTGTGTTATTAAACCGTGTGTTAGACTTGACAATCGATCCTGAAAAAGTGATAGAGGAATGAATCTGATACAGAGCTATGTATAAAGATATCCATTAGTTTCCGCCTGGGATGTTTGATCCGGTGGGATACTCATGGAGAGTATGCCGTTTTCCAGTTTGAATTTCAATAAAATCCATCATTGTGCATTCAGCCGGCCGCCTTAACCGGTGGTTAAAAGCGCGACAGGGAGTGTCATGAATCCAGCGAACCCTCCAACCGGGCAATCGACTCCTGAAATTGAAGACATACAAAACAAGCAATACAACTCAACTGTTATAGAGTTGCGTATGGCGCACGATCATTTAATGATCATCCGGGTCAAACCTGACGAAGCAGTACCGGCCTTCTCAGGCGGGCAATACACAACGCTCGGGTTAGGCTCCTGGGAACCACGGGTTGACGGGGGGCCGCTGGCAGAGTTACCCAAGCCGAAGCTGATCCGCCGCGCCTATTCTATCTCCTGCCCGATGCTCGACTCACAAGGTGAACTGCTCTCAAATGATGAGATTGATTATCTGGAGTTTTATATCACACTCGTGTTACGTCCCGATTCAAACGATCCGCCACTGACTCCCCGTTTGTTCTGTTTGAGAGTGGGCGACCGTTTGCATCTGGGCAAAAAACCGGTCGGCACCTACACCCTGAAACCAGTTCAAGCGAACGACAATGTCATCTTTGCCGCAACAGGCACCGGTGAAGCTCCTCACAATTCAATGTCAATTGAACTGCTGAAACGTGGCCATACAGGCCAGATCGTTTCAATCACCTGCGTACGCTACAAAGGGGATCTCGGTTATCTTGATCAACAGGCGCAAATCCAAAAACGCTATCCCAACTACCATTATGCCGCTTTTACGACGCGGGAACCTGAAAACATTGATCAGAACCATCCCCACTATATTGGTAAACAATACCTGCAGGATAAGATCCAACCGGAAAAATTCCAGGAGCTGTTTGGATGGACTCCGCATCCGAAACAGACGCACGTTTTTCTCTGCGGAAACCCATCAATGATTGGCCTTCCCGAAAAAGACGAAAACGGCCAACTGTTCTTTCCCGAACCAAATGGGATGGTAGAGTTGCTCACTGAGCGAGGATATCAACTATCCACCGCCAAAGCGCCAGGGAATATTCACTTTGAGAAATACTGGTAACGCATTCACGCCCCAGTATGCAGTGAACCAGAGATAAAAAAAGGGGCTTCTAAAAACCCCTTATTGAATCAGTCACAGACGGGCGCTGTTGAGATCAGAACATTGCTTTCATGGCACATGAGGCGCGTCTCTTCCCTAAAGCAGCATCGGAATCTGTCTGTGAGCGCTTCTCTAACAACGGAGCAACTGATTAAGTAGCTCTGTCCTAGCCTTTACGATGTCTGATCTTAGCTCGAGCGCGTCGTTTTTTACGACCAAGTTTGCGGCGACCTTTACCTGTCTTCTTAGTTCCCATTCGAAGATATGCCTTTCGTATTTGCTTCTAAATTAAGTGAATTTTAATGTATTTCAGTTTCAGTTAACCACATCGACACATGACTGGTTAACCGTCAATCGTAAATGTGCTGAACGGATTTCCTCTCAGAAATCATAGTGCAAACCATTACTTTAACAGGCTTTGATAAAATCTTCAACCACGTCTGTTCAAGGAATTTAAGGTCCCTTGAGAAATCTGCTCAAAAAAACGAAGATAGAGCTACTGACTGGCCAAAGCGCGTCCCATTTAACCATAACGTCATACGTGCTAATATACTTGATCCAAACGACCCTGGATAAGCGATAGTAAACCTGGACACAGGCTAGATCAACTCACACCAAGAATTCATCAGGAACTGCAATTATGGACTACCGTAACTTAGGAAAAGCCGGCGTTCGCGTCTCACCCTTATGTCTGGGGACGATGATGTTCGGCGGACCAACCGGCGAATCAGATTCCATCTCCATCATGCATAAAGCGATCGATTTGGGTATCAACTTCTTCGACACCGCAAACATGTACAGTACAGGTGGTTCCGAAACAGTGGTGGGAAAAGCCCTGACGGATCGCCGCGATAAAGTGATTCTGGCCACGAAAGGACGTGCTCCGATGGGGCAGGGTCCGAATGACGCGGGTGCCAGTCGCGTGCACCTCATGCGGGAACTGGATCGCAGCCTGGAACGTCTGGGAACAGATTATATCGATCTCTATTACGTGCACACTCCCGATTATCAGACTCCGATCGAAGAAACACTCCGCGCCCTGGATGATATGGTGCGATCCGGAAAAGTACGTTATATCGCCTGTTCCAATTTCCGTGCCTGGAGGCTGGCAGAAGCCCTGTGGACCAGTGATGTACGGAATCTCTATTCTTTCAGCTGCGTTCAGCCACTCTACAATATCATGAACCGGGACATTGAAGTCGAACTGATGCCGCTTTGTCAGGAAAAAGGGATCGGAGTCGTCAGCTATAGCCCTCTTGCCAGGGGTATTTTGACCGGAAAGTATCGTAAAGATCAGCCGTTTCCCGAAGGCAGCCGCGCATCCCGGAATGACAAGCGCATGAATGAAGCCGAACTCCGGGATGTCAGTATTGAACTTTCCCAGGAAATTGCCGCTTATTGCGATCAAAAAAGGGTCTCGATGACGAATTTCGCATTGGCCTGGTGTCTGGCCAATCCGATTCTCACCTCAATTATTATTGGCCCGCGTACAATGGAACAATTTGACGACAATCTGGGCTGCCTGAATGTGGAAATCACAGCCGAAGATGAAGCCTTTATCGATTCGCTTGTGCCCCCCGGAGAACATAGCGGTAAAGGATTCCAGGACCCTCAATATCCGGTAACAGGACGGGGAAAATAGATCTCGTTAAGGGAGTAATCCCCCGAACTGGCGGACGGCTTCATACATGACGGCGGTCGCAGTACTGGCCAGATTCAGACTGCGAACCTGTTCCCGCATCGGCAGTTTTAAATTGGAATCGGGGGATTCCTCCAGAATGCGGGGAGGCAGTCCGTTACTTTCACTCCCAAACAGAAATACCTGTCCCGGTTCCAACTCTGCTTCCCAGACGAAGCGGGTTGCGAACTTGGTCAGCTTCCACCATGTCCTGTCAGAGAGGCGTGACTGAACTTCCTGCAGGCTGTCAACGGCTTCCCAGTCCAGATGTTGCCAGTAATCCATGCCTGCACGCCGCAGATGTTTTTCATCGAGTTTAAAACCAAGTGGCCTGACCAGCCACAATTTGGCACCGACGGCGACGCAGGTCCGACCGATATTCCCCGTGTTCTGTGGAATATCCGGCTGGTAAAGCACGATGTGCAGGGAAGGCTCAGACGTTGATGACATTCCGACTCTCAAATTGGTAAAATTATCGCAAAACGGGTACAAATACGAATTTATAGCACTCGTAAGAAAGCACTATCTATGTAATACTTAACACATTCAGGTTATCATATTTCTCGTCAGAAAAGTTCGTTTGCAGAGTACCGTATCAGGAAATGAAACGGTATATCCAGCGACTCCCGCTGCAGGACTTTTTTCTAATTCTTCAAGCCCAAATCCAAACTATTACGACTCAATAAGAATTACCGATGTTTCAAAAAGTGACCGACGCCAGCTTCATCAAAGGTGAACACGAAATTCTCAAATTCTGGGAAGACAACCAGATTTTTGACCAGCTACGCAGGAAAAACAAAGGGAAACCCAAATGGAGTTTTATTGATGGTCCAATGACCGCCAATAACGCCATGGGGGTGCACCATGCCTGGGGGCGAACCTACAAAGACGCCTATCAGCGCTATTTTGCCATGACGGGACACGAACTGCGATTCCAGAACGGCTTCGATTGCCAGGGACTCTGGGTTGAAGTCGAAGTGGAAAAAGAACTGGGTTACGGGACCAAGCAGGAAGTGGCCGAACATGGCATCGACAAATTTGTCAATGAGTGCAAAAAACGCGTGCTGCGTTTTGCTGCCCGCCAGACCGAGCAATCAGTCCGTCTGGGTTACTGGATGGACTGGGACAATCCCGCTGAGTTACGAAAATTAGCTGAGTTCGTCGGCAAGGAAACCGAAGTCACCCTCACCGCGCCCAGTGGAAAGCAGATCACCGACAAAGCCGATATGCTGGTTTCACGACTCGGTAACGCAGAATGGGGAGGCAGTTACTTCACGTTTTCCACGGAAAACAACGAAACCATCTGGACTTTTCTCAAAAAGTGTTTTGAACGCGGTAAAATTTATCGTGGTCATGATGTCATGCCCTGGTCGGGACGGGGAGGCAGCGCATACAGTCAAATGGAAGTCGCCGATGGCCGAAAACTGTCCGTCCATCGTTCCGTTTTTGTCCGCTTCCCGCTGATTGGCCGTGAAAATGAATATCTGCTGATCTGGACCACGACTCCCTGGACACTCACCAGCAATGTGGCTGCAGCCATCAATCCGGATCTGGATTACGTCAAACTGCAGTCCAAAAAAGACGACGCCATCTACTACTTCGCCAAAGAAAACCTGGAATACCAGCGTTTGAGCCGGGAATACAAAGAAGGTTTTGGACGACCGGAATGGTCGTGGCCCAAAGAAGTCCCCAAACTGAAAACGCTGGCCCAGATCTTTAAAGAGCAGGGGGGCTATGAAATTCTTGACACCATCAAAGGTGCCGAAATGGTTGGCTGGGAATATGCGGGTCCCTTTGATGATCTCCCCGCACAACAATCGCCGGGCGGTTATCCCAGTGATGAAACGTTGCTGGATCAGACAGGTATCACCTGCCATAAAGTGGTAGACGGCGGTCGCGATTTTAAAGGAAATCCTCACGTAGTGGCCGGTGAAGGAACAGGCATCGTGCATACGGCTCCTGGCTGCGGTGATGTCGACCATCAACTGGGTATCGAACTGGGGCTGGTGGCGATTGCTCCGCTGGGAGAAGACGGGCGATTCGAAGACGGGTTCGGAGTATTTACCGGCAAAGAAGCCATTGATCCCGCGACCCCTGAGCTGGTCTTTGAACTGTTAAAACAAAAAGATCTCCTGGTTTCGGTAGAGCCATATCCTCACATTTATCCGCACTGCTGGCGCACCGGTGATGAACTGATTTTCCGTCTTGTGGATGAATGGTTCATCAACATGGACTGGCGCGAAGAGATCAAAGACGTAACCCGACAGATCAACTGGGTTCCTGCCAGCATTGATGGTGAGCAGCATGAGTTGGAATGGCTTACGAATATGCGGGACTGGATGGTCTCCAAGAAACGCTTCTGGGGACTGGCACTGCCGATCTGGGTCGATGAAGAAACGGGAGATTTCGAAGTCATCGGTTCCTTGAGTGAACTGAAAGAACGGGCCGTCGAAGGCTGGGAAGCGCTGGAAGGGCACACTCCGCACCGCCCCTGGATCGATCAGGTCAAACTCCAGAATCCCAAAACAGGAAACCTGATGACCCGGATCCCCGATGTGGGAAACCCCTGGCTGGACGCGGGAATCGTGCCCTTTTCCACCATGCAGTACAACACGAATCAGGCAGAATGGAAACAATGGTATCCGGCGGATCTGGTCACCGAGTGTTTCCCGGGCCAATTTCGTAACTGGTTTTATGCGTTGCTCTCGATGGCGACCATGATGGACGGAACGCCCCCCTTCAAAACCCTGCTCGGATATCGCCTGGTGCTGAATGAAGAAGGCAAACCGATGCACAAATCGGATGGAACCGCCATCTGGTTTGAAGAAGCCGCCGAGCAACTGGGGGTCGACACGATGCGCTGGATGTATCTGGCACACAACCCCGCAGCCGACCTGCGATTCGGCATGCGAAATCCGGAAAAACCGGTAACACTCAACACTCCGGAAGGTCCCATCAGCGAAACGAAAGAAGGCGCTCCGACATGTCTGGTGGAAAGTAAACCGGCAGACGAAATTCGTCGACAGGTACTGATTCCGCTCTGGAACTCCTATGCCTTTTTTGTCAACTACGCCCGGCTGGATGAATTTGATCCCGCTCAGCCACGCGTTCCCGTTGCAGAACGCCCGGAAATCGATCGCTGGGTTTTATCCAACCTGCAAGCCTTACTCGCTTCTGCCAAAACGGAAATCGAAGCCTTTAACTATGCCGGTTTCCTCAAAAATGCAACAGCGTTTATCGATGACCTGTCGAACTGGTACATCCGACGGAATCGACGTCGCTTCTGGCGTTCTCAGGATGCGAATGACACGGATAAACAGGCCGCCTATCAGACTCTGTTTGAAGTGCTGGTTACCTTATCCAAAGCACTCGCTCCCAGCATCCCTTTTCTCAGTGAAAGAATTTACCAGAATCTGGTCGCAAGTTGGGACCAGAGTGCCCCCAGCAGTGTGCACCTTTGTGATTTCCCCGTATGCGATTCCTCTCTGTTGGACGAAGAACTCAATTTCCGCGCTTTACAGGCACAAATTGTGGTCAAATTAGGCCATAAATTGAGGGACGAAACCAATCAACGGGTTCGTCAGCCTCTGGCGGAATTGCGGTTTGCCTGTCAGACAACAAAACAGTCTGAAGCTATCGAAAGTCTGGCGAACACGATTGAAGAAGAGTTAAATATCAAAAAAGTCACGCGCTGCGAAAACCTGGATGACCTCGTCAGCTATACCTACAAACCCAACTTGAAGACGCTGGGGCCTAAATATGGAAAGCTGCTCGGCATGCTTCGCACGGATCTTCCTGAAGTCGGAGACGCGGTATTAGGACCACTCAGACGGGGTGAATCAGTCTCGATTGAACTCTCTGGAAACCAGATTGATCTGGAACCCGATGATGTTCTGGTCGGAACCGAACAAGCCGCCGACTGGGTTTGCTCGGATGAGCAGGGAATCCAGATTGCCATCTCAACCAGGTTAACCCCCGAACTGGAACAGGAAGGCATGGCCCGCGATTTTGTCCGGCAAGTGCAACAGCTTCGCAAAGAGGCTGACCTGGAAATCGAAGATCGCATCAAAGTCTACTTCCATTCGAACGGCGCAACCGAGGTAGAGCAGGCGGTTTCAAACTGGTCAGAATACATCCTCGGTGAAACTCTCGGCGATCAATTGAATCCTTCAGACAGTTCTGGTGAGTCGAAAGAAGTCACCATCGGGAATGCTAAAGTGACGATTCGAATCGAAAAATCATAGGCCCAACGTGATCTTCAAGTCGTAGTCGCTCAATTAAATCGGCGACTACGACCTTGAATCACTTTATTTGTCCTGGGACTGTTTTTCTTCGATCCGCTCCACCAGTCGCGCCACGTATGACTGCAGGCGTCGATCAAGTTTGGGATGTTTCAGAGGCAACTGTGCAATTCTCTCTTTGACGGGTGCCACTTTTTCGTTACTCAACTTATCGAGCCCATTCAACGCCAGCATGGCAACATAAACACCATCCTGGTTCTGATTCGCAAGTGAAACCAGTGTCTGGACTGCCTGTTGAACATCCTGTGCATCACCATATTTACCGAGTGCTTCCGCGGCGATACAACGCACCGACTTGGAAGAATCCTCTAATGAGTTATGCAATGCACTGCGGGCTTGTTTCACTGCGTGTTCACCCCGCATCAAAAGTCCCATCGCTGCCCAGTAACGAACGGCGGCATTTTGATTTTCCAGGCCGGCAATCAATTCAGCCTCACCATCCTGTTTTCCGGATGATGCCAATTCTGCCATCGCCAGAATTTTCTTCAAGGGATAGAGCTCATTGTTTTGCCCAATCAGATAAGGGGCGCCACCATCAGACAGGCGATGCATTTCGGCTTCGGGCATAAAACCAAGATCCCGTATCTCAAGAATTTTCTGTTGTTGCGCCTGGCGCAACTCATTCAGAATCTGCTGATGTTCGTCTGAGTTCTGCAGATTGTTAACTTCGTCCCGGTCCACCTCCAGGTCATACAACTCTTCCGCCGGCTTGGTTTCCCAGAAATAAGTCTGCGGGGGTTTGAGCTGTCCGGCATCATACATCCTCTTCCAGACCTGAGTCGTGGGCGTCTGGAACATGTAATTCAGGTACTGTCCGTACTCTTTGTGAGGCATATAGTTTTTGATATACAGATAACGTTTGTTTCTGACCGATCGGACCAGGTCATAGCGTTCATCCATCCGACCGCGAAAACCGTATTGATACTCTTGTGGAGCCGTATCATATTGCCCCATAAACGCATTCCCCTGCATGTGCGCTGGGGGCTTCATACCAGCCAGACTGAGCGCAGTCGGTGCGAAATCCACAAAACCCACCAGCCGATCCGTTTTGCCATCCGCCTGATAATCTGCAGGAGCCAGCTTACGGAACTTCGGGGGAACGTAAACCACCAGGGGAACCCGCAGGCCGGAATTATAAGGCCAACGCTTGCTGCGAGGCATGCCGGAACCATGATCGCCATAATAAAAGATGATGGTGTCTTCAGTCAGCCCCGCGTCGGCAAGCTCCTTGAGATTCTTCCCGACCAGCGCATCCATTTCGGTGATACGATCATAATACTGTGCCCAGTCATGACGCACTTCAGGAGTGTCAGGATGATAAGCGGGAATGCGCACTTTCGCGGGATCATGGACCAGAGTGTGAGGCCGGTCGCGAATTTTACTTTCGTGGCTGATGGTATGGTTAAAAACAGAAAAGAAAGGCTGCCCGGGTTTACGGTTCTTCCAGTGCGCTTTGCCGCTGGATTGGTCCCAGACGGTTCCCGATGACGCCACGTTGTAATCTTCTTTGCTGTTATTCGTACAATAATAGCCGGCTTGTCTGAGATACTGCGGATACATCAACACGTCATCAGGCAGCTTGACCATGCTGCGCATATGCTCGGCTCCCAGGCAGGTGGGATACATGCCTGTAATCAGAGTCGTGCGCGCGGGTGCGCATACCGGAGCGGTCGACCAGCAGTTCAGATAAATCATCCCCTGCGACGCGAGTTTGTCGATATGAGGCGTATCCGCGTATTCATCGCCGTAACAGCCAAGCTCAGGGCCATTGTCTTCACTGGTTATCCACAGAATGTTCGGACGGAGATTTTCGGCTTCCGCTGCAAATAGTTCGACATTGAAGTGACAGACCACTGCCAGACTGAAAGAAAGCAGCATCCATCCCATTTTGTTTTGCAGAGCACTTCTAAACCGCATACGATGATCTTTCAAATCTAAGCTGAAGATTAATAACGCCATCTCTCAGAGACAGGTCCCTCTACTTTCTTGCGTGATTCACCAGCCTGTTACCGATTCAAATATCCCGCTTTCAAGAAAGGGATCTGATTATTTCCCACGCACATCATAACACAACAGAAGATCCTGATCCCGCAAGAACAATTTCCCGTCTGCCACCACCGGATGAGGCCAGGCAGGTTTCCCACTGCGTTGAGGTTGATCAAAGCGTCCTTTTTCGACATACGCCTTGGGATTGATTTCCACCAAAGCCAGAGGCCCTGATTCACTCCTCATATAGATGTGCCCGTCCGCACAAGTCAGGGCCCCTTTTCCCACAGATCGATTCTGCCAGACGGTCTGACCATTGGTAAGATTGATGCAGGTGAGTACGCCCGGATCACTCGAACCGTAAAGGAACCCGTCTACTTCGACCATTCCGCCATGATGATTTTTCATGTCCGGCGTGAAAAATCCCAATTGCGCAGAAACACGATTTTGTGCAGACGTCAAACGGAGCAGGGCACCACCGGTTCCATAACCGGAGGCATAAAAGACGGAATTGTTGCCTGCATAAAAGATCGGCGCAGAACAGTTGGCGGTTTTATTGGCAGCGCGATCATTGCCCCATAAAGGTGTTCCGGTTTGCGCTTCGACCCCCATAATGCCAGCGTGGGTCAAATTCACGTACTGCTTCACGCCTCCCACATTCACTATAATTGCGGAAGAGTAAGCGGCTTTCGGATTTCCGGGGACAGCCGCCTTCCAGATCGCACTCCCATCCTGTTTTTTGAGGGCCACCATCGTTGCTCCCTGTCCGCCGGGAGAGCAAATCAGCTTCTCACCATCAATGAGAGGGGATTCGCTGATGCCCCACACAATATTACTGCCACCGAACTCCTTTAATATATTTTTGGTCCATTCCACACTGCCATCCCTGGTTGTCATACAGGAGAGATCCCCGTTTGCTCCCAAAGCGTAGAGCACTTCACCATCGACGGTCGGCGTTGATCGAGGTCCGTTTCCCTGTCCATCTTTAAATACCGAGCCATTGGTCTGAGTCCAGACAATTTCCCCCGTATTGACATCAATGGCGATAACGACTTCCTCGTTCCCCTTTGTGCCCATGGTAAATAGCAGATTTCCGCTGAGCGAGACGGAAGAATAACCTTCCCCCAGGCCACGGGCCGTCCAGAGTAATTTCGGCGGACTCTGATTCCAGTCTTTTAACAGACCTGTCTCTGTGGAAATGTTGGCTCGCCCCGGACCACGAAATTGCGTCCATCCCTGGGACACCGTGTCCTCGCTGGCTGGTTCTGGACCTTTTTTGGTCTTCATTTCTTTTTTGGGCCGACTCACTTTATCACTGGATTTTGGTTCGGCGGCATCACGAACTGAAAAGCGAGTAATCGCACCGGAAGCGGAAGTGAAAACCGTCGCCCGTTGTCCGACTTTGAGCTGGTCAATCTTTGCCGGCTTGCTATTGATGGTCGTGGGAATCGAATCGGGAATCGAAAAACTTTTTTCTTTCCCCTGAGCGGATGTAATGACCACCTGCTTTTGATTTTCTGAGATGGATTTAATAATTCCACTGAATATGGCAGCATCGGCCTGACTCATCCCAGCCACGGAAACAAAAAAGACAACCAGACTCAAAAACCGTATCGATCGCATGTGAAGTCCTCTTCATTTCAGAAAGCATTTGATCCTCCCGGCTCTACTGCGATCCGGCAGGCATTTTCCTGAGATGAATTATACTGAGATTTTGAAACCGGATGAAGCAGGAAACAGGAATTGGCTCAATTTGATGATTTTTATCGCCCATCACACCAGGTAGCGTTTCTTAATTCAAATTGCCCTTATAAATATAGAGCAACCGGGGCTAACGCCCTTCGGCTAATAAGTCATTCCGGCTGTCAAAGTACCAGAAAACAAGATCAGCCGCACGGCGTTAGCCGCGGTTAAAATCGACCTGAGTCAGGTTGTGGTCCTGGGAATCACACTCAAAACCAATAAATAAACTCTACCTGGGACCGTGCAAATGAGATGATGAGAGCCAAAACAATTTCGATCAGTCTTGCTTAAGTGACTTTACGATAACGTCTGTCACCACGGGGCGATGATCGGAGGTCCAAGTCCATCTGTTTTTGGTATCGACGGCAGTCACATGATCGTTGATCCAGATACTGTCGAGATCCAGCACAGGCAGGGGTAAGGGCCAGGTTGCCATATACCCGTCACCGGCGATTTCAAACGTGTTTTTCAATAATTTTCTGAGAGGGCGAAAATGATCGGAATCACTGGGGGTATTAAAGTCCCCTAATACCAGAATTGGCTGATCAGGCATTTCAGAAACCCGGTTTGCCAACTCCAGGAGTGCCTTTTTTCTTGACTTGAAGATATCGCTGTTGATATCAACCAGGTAAACCGCGATGCCGCCTCCCGGCTCCTGCCCCCGCTTCAGGTCCACACGTTCAAATCTGCCCATCTCGGTGAGCGTACCCGAATTCTGATTCGACACGGGGATTCGGGACAAAAACACAAAGCCGTTATTAACGACTTGAAAAGGATGATCCGGAAACGAATCCTGCCAAAATTGTTTCATGTCAGCAGAGTCTGCCCCTGCCTCAACCAAACCGATCAGATCCGCGTCGATCGTCTTTAACTCTTCCAGTACAACATCCATGCCCCATAATCGATCACCGATATTCCAGAAAAGAACACGCATCTCTGGCCGATTTTGATCCTGCAACCCCGGATGAAGACCGTGGCTCCGAAATTGAGAATTCCAGCACCAGATCCCCGTCAGCAGGGACAGTATGAACCAAACCAGGGAAATCCGGTACCAGTGAGCGCGCCAGGCTAAGACAAAAACCATTGTTGCCCCCAAACTCAAAAGAATGAGGGGCGTCGCGTAAAAAACCAATGTGGGCACCACCCCGCCAGAATCTCGCACCGTGAGGCGAATCATCAAAGCCAGAATCCAAAAGGCGGAGAAGCAGAGAATGAAAAGTTTTGTCAGCCAGAATCGCATTCCATTCTGCTGACTGCTGGTCTGGTTTTCAGAGGATTTTGATGTCATTCTCATTTACTTCTTTTAAGCAGATCCTGCCACTCTGAATGAAATTCATCTGATTCCATCGATCTGTTTCTGGATGATTTGATCTAAGATATGTTATGATCCAGATGATTTAATCATTCTAACGAGAGTTGATCAACTCTGACTTCATTACAAAAGGAAAATCATCACAATGAGCCAAACTCCTGAAGCACGCATCCAGGAACTGGGACACTCTTTGCCAACTCCGCCACAAGCAGTGGGATCATACATCCCGGCGACCCAGTTTGGTAATGTGATTGTAACCAGTGGCCAGCTCCCCTTTATTGGCACCGAGCTGATGTTTAAAGGAAAAATCGGTGACGAACTCCATGAGGACGATGGTTCCAACGCCGCCTGCCTGTGCCTGTTGAATGCATTAGCCCAAATCAAAACCATCACAGGTAACCTCTCCCGGGTGAAGAAAATAATTCGATTAGAAGGTTATGTCCATTCTGCTCCCGGATTTGACAGGCAGCCTTATGTTCTGAATGCTGCCTCGGAACTGTTAACTGATATTTTTGGCGATAAAGGCAAGCATACCCGCGTGGCATTGGGAATCTCAGAAATGCCTTTAAACGCAGCCGTTCAATTAGCACTCTGGGTAGAAATCGAATCGTAAACCACACCACCGCTGTGTGATCAACGGAAATGTGTTTCGGTGCCTCTTTTTAATGGATTATCCAAGATGTCTCTGCCTGTAACACAAGCCGACAAGAAGGATTCTTTTCGCACCCATCTCCTACGAATGGCATGGGTGCTGTTTGCCTTGTTCATTCACACAGGCGTTGCCGTCGGACAGTTACCCAAAATCTCTCCCGGAACTTCTAAAGATTCCACGGAAATCGCTCCTCAGGAATCTGAGGAAAAAACGGATAACAACGCGACGAAAGCAACCTGGACTTCTTTTCTCGGAAACAACCGCAATGGTATTTCTGAAGAAACAGGGCTGAATTTAGACTGGAATGTACGCAAACCTGCGGTTCTCTGGCGAGTCCCTCTGGGAGATGGTTTTTCTTCCATTGTCATTGCCGACGGTCGCCTCTGGACCATGGCAACGCATCTGACGAGTGATTATGTGGTCTGCTTTGACGCGTTATCCGGTGAAAAGCTATGGTCGACCTTCGCTGCTCCGACTTATCTGGATAGCCAGAGACAGGCACGCGGCCCCCGTTCCACGCCGACCTACGATGCAGGTAAATTGTATTGCCTGCTACCGGCGGGTGATTTGCTCTGTCTCGACGCCATTTCTGGAAAAATCATCTGGAAAAACAATATTTTTCAACTCAGTGGTGCGCCGCAACAGGAAGAGAAAACCATTTATTACTGGGGCATGTCCGCTTCACCCCTGATCGAAGGAGATCTGGTAATCCTGCAACCGGGAGGGGGCAACAATAACTCTGTCATTGCCCTCAATAAGGAAACCGGCAAACTGATCTGGTCTGCCGGCAGCGATCCTCCTGGATATGGTTCACCCATCGTCATTGAAGCAGAAAACCAGAGACAGATTATCGTGCCCACCGGGCAATCTGTGCTCTCGCTCACTCCTGAAAAAGGAGATCTGCTGTGGCGAATCGTCTGGGGCAATAAATATAACTGTAATTGCGCCACCCCAGTCTGGAATGACGACTCGTTATTTGTCTCTTCCGCTTACGGGACAGGATGTATGCGATTTGCGTTAACCCGTCAGAATGAAGAACTTCGTCCCATCTCCCATTGGAAAAACCTCGCACTGCAGAATCAGTTTGCCACCAGTATTATTAAAGACGGGTATATCTACGGGCCACACGGGGATCTGGCGGCTGTGACGTACCGCTGCCTGGATATGCAACGCGGCCAGGTGCAATGGATCTCCCGACGCGTTGGCAAATGTACGCAAATCGCGGTGGAAGGTCATCTCATCTGCCTTACGGAGCAGGGGACTCTGATTCTCGTCGAGGCCAATCCGACCGAGTATCGCGAAAAAGGCAGATTGACCGGATTGCTAGGCTTTAAAGCGTGGGCACATCCCGCATTGGCGAATCAGCGGCTTTATATCCGTGATGAAAAACGACTGGTCTGCCTGGATCTCAAACAAAAATAGCCGCGAAGGAATAATTCTTCCGCGGCTTTTTGAATCAGCTTAGTTTGTTGCCATCATTCAGCAGGCGCTGTGACCAACTCTTTTTTGAGAGTTTCCAACTTTTGCTGCTGCTTCTTGATCAATTTTTCCTGTGTCTCAATTTGCTGTTTGATCGCCTGTTGATCTTTTGCTCCTTCCACTTTGGGAAGCTGCTTTTGAGTGGGATAAATTCGTCGCGGGGGGTTTCTCAATTTAACAAGTGCTTTTTTATTCTCCTCTTTAACCCGTGCGAGAATTTGATCGGCCTCAAAGATTGTCCGACGCGCTTCTTCAAAAACAGTACGTTCTTTCCCATCCGGGCCAATAATCTTTTCCTGGTCATTGCCCTCTTCGTCATTCATATCGTTAATGTCGTTCTTAGCACCCATCAGGGCATCATAGAAAGCACGTGTTAAGTTCGTTTTTAAGTCATCTCGATCATAGTCAGAGTAATCCTGATCCTGCTTGCCAGCAGGTTGAGCAGAGGCAGAATTATCTAGTTTCGATTCTTTTGCGTTCTGTTGAGCGGAAGTGAAGCTCGCCATGGTGATGTAAAATAAACCCATGACTACAGCTAGTGCCAATATTCGTTTCATCAATCTGCCTCATTCACTGTATAAACATTGAATACAACCTCAGGCTTTTTATTCGCCAGATTCATTATATTCAAATCATTCCGCTTATACCATCCCTTTTACCACAAAAAGGAAATCTGCCAGGCCGCTTGCCATCTCATTTCTGGGCAAACGCAATCTACCCGAAACAGTCATCGAAGAGCCAGGAGCATCTTTACTCTTCGGAATAAATAAAAAAGCCTGTGATCAAAACACAGGCTTTTCAATAATTTAAGGTCATATTATTTTCAGGCAAGATCAACAGCTGACCAATTCACGAATTGATCGCGTTGATCGCATTGGCCAAATCCATCAACTCATTGATCAATGCACTTCGCAATGTGGTCAGACCAGCAATCGCGCCAATTCCAATAATAGTCAGCAGCAGTAAATATTCAACAAAGACAGCACCACGAACTTTTTGTTTCCATCGTCGCGATTGTGTCCGGATTTTGTTTAACACAGGTTACCCTTTCATGTAGTCCAGATAGAAAATCCTCTGCAGAGCTACTAAGCACAACCTGTACCAATCGTTATAATTTTTATGATTCTACAATCTGTGAAACAATATTC